>JADFRD010000015.1 GCA_022561485.1 Fidelibacterota bacterium
CGCATTGGAGAGATGTTTTTTGGAGGAATCAATGGGTTCAATACTTTCTACCCAGAGGATATAAGGGACAATCCATACAATCCCACAATTGTCATCAGTGATTTTCAGATATTCAACAAATCAGTTTCCATCAGTACGGAGGCAGACGGTCGTTCAATTCTGCAAAAGCAAATCACAGAAACTAAGGCGATTGAACTTTCTTATAAAGACTATGTCTTTTCATTCGAATTTGCCGCATTAAGCTATACCGCTCCCGAGAAAAACCGGTATGCCTACATCATGGAAGGCTTTGATAAGGATTGGACCTTTACTGATGCCCAAAGGCGTTTTGCGACGTATACCAACCTCCCCGCTGGAGATTACATTTTCAAGGTTAAGGGAACAAACCATGATGGTGTTTGGAATGAATCTGGTACCTCGATAAGTATTACAATTATACCGCCTCCATGGAAAACCTGGTGGGCATACGCTTCCTATATGTTATTCATAATTGGCTCTGTTTATGCCACGATTCAGGGGCGTACTGCACAGATAAAGCGCAGAAGTCATCAACTGGAACAACTTGTTGAGGAGCGTACCGCTGAAGTAGAAAGACAAAAAGTAAGAATTGAGGTTCAGGTGGAAAAGCTCAAGGAACTCGACAAAATGAAAAGCCAGTTTTTCGCGAACATTTCCCATGAATTTAGAACACCCCTAACACTTATCCGTGGTCCATTAGAAGATCTGCGTTCCGGAAAAAGGGGAGCTGTTGCGAAAAATACCCTGTCACAGCTCGATATGTCCCTGCGCAACGTAGGTCGGTTGCAAAAACTAATCGAACAATTGCTTGATTTATCCAAACTTGAGGCTGGGAAACTTACACTTAAAACAGCTCGATATGATCTGGTGTATTTTATGAAAAGAGTCCTGGATGCTTTCTCTTCTCTTGCAAAAAAAAAGAGGATCACCCTAGCATTTCAAACAGACGCTTCTGCAATTGAACTATACTACGATGAGGACCTACTTGAGAAAGTGATGAATAACCTCCTCTCGAATGCCCTAAAATTTACGCCGAAAAAGAGAACGATCCTGATCAACCTTCAAGATACTTCACCAGGGGGAGAAGATATGAGTACGGGAATATTTGTAACAGTTAAGGTTACCGATACTGGTCGGGGAATTCCTCCCAAAGACCTATCACACATTTTTGACCGCTTCTATCAAGCGGATAGTTCTATCACAAGAAAACACGAAGGGACAGGGATTGGACTCGCTTTCAGTAAAGAAGTAATAGAACTTCATGGAGGAGAAATTTTCGTTGAGAGTGAAGTCGGATTTGGAACAACTTTCACACTAAAACTACCCAAAGGAACCGCCCACCTTTCTGAAGATGAGATTGTTACTATGAAGGAAACGGATGCTGTTACTTTGAAGCCAGAGACTGTTTCTATTGAACCCTCAGATGAATTGGAGCAAATAGATTTTGGAAAGGAAATCTCAACACCACCGAAGGAAGCCCCAACTATTCTCATTGTCGAAGATAATGATGACATGCGACAATATGTTTCTGAGCAGCTTTCACCCTACTACCATGTTGCAGAGGCGCCAGATGGTAAAGTTGGCTTGGAGAAAACGAAGGATTTGATTCCCGACCTTATTATCAGTGATATTATGATGCCGGAAATGGACGGTATAGCCATGACCCAGGCTATCCGGGAGGATGAAACGGTGAGCACGATTCCAATTATTTTACTCACTGCAAGGGCTGACGAAGAGGATCGTATTGCCGGACTCGAAACCCAGGCTGATGATTACATTACGAAGCCTTTTAGTCCTGAAGAACTGAAGGCCCGGATCAAAAATCTCATCGAAAGACGTCGTCAACTAATTGAAAAGTTTAGACGGCAAGTCCTGTCTGTAGAGCCTGATAAACTAGAACTCGAACCTGCCAATAAGGCTTTTCTCAGTCAACTTATCCAAGCTATTGAAGCCCACATGTCTGAACCTGATTTCACCGTAGAAACTCTTGCCAAAGCCGTTTATGTAAGTAAGCGACAGCTTCACCGCCGGTTAAAATACATATGTGGATTAGCACCGGCGGAGTTTATCCGGGAACTGCGTCTCAAAAGGGCAAAACAACTGTTGGAACAACGGGCTTTATCGACAGTTGCTGAGGTAGCGTATGCCGTTGGCTTCAGCAATACCAGTTACTTCTCCCGACTCTACCGCCGGACCTTTGGACAAACCCCTGTTGATCTGATACGGGAGTAATTCATAGAGTTCTACGTTTGATTCACCAACCGTCAAGGTTCACTATACCTTGATGGGGCCACACAGTCGACATCCCATTTAAACTATTTTTCTCTAAAACCGGTGGAGTGGACAGTCACAAACGTGCCATTCTATGGCACAAATGGGACATTATGACCCCGGTATATTGACTTACCATTATTTTTCTTTGTATTATTCGTCAGGGTCAGCAGTCAGGAATGCAAAACCAGATCAAATGAAAGATGAATATCCCAAAGTAATCAAGACCTTTAATCACGGAGAACATGGAAGTTTCTTATCGCGACCAGACGGGGTCATCCAACTAATTAGGGATGGCGAGGGCCGATATGCTGTTGAAATCCGAAAGTATCTCTTCGGGTTCACATTAGGGAAGAAACGATATTCATGCGCGGACCTGGGCAAGGCGGAACATCTGTTCACCGAATTGACGAATTCCATTGTATACAGATCAAAGAAGAAAGATATGGAATTTTAACAGTTTGGTAAACTTTGGAAGTTTCGTCAACGAAATAAATTAGCATAATGAATATCAAAAGGAGAAGTAAAATGTCAGAAAACAAAATTTTAATAAAACTTTTATTTTCGCTATCAGCAATAGTTATCTTGCAATCTTGGCTTTATGCCCAACCCGAGACCGTCTGGACGAAAACCTTCGGAGGAAGTGATGGTGATGAATGTCACTCTATCCAACAGACCTCTGATGGGGGATATATTTTGACGGGATATTATGGTTCTTTTCTTTCGGATTTTAAAACTGATGCCTTGTTGATAAAAATAGATGCATCAGGTGATACTACTTGGACAAAGACGTTTGGAGGAAGCGAATATGATTATGGCTATTCTGTACAGCAGACCGCAGATGGTGGATATATTATAACAGGAAATACCGGAACATATGGTCCAGGAGAACAGGATGTTTGGCTTATCAAGACAGATGCATCAGGTGATACCTTATGGACAAAAACCTTCGGGGGAGAGTATGGTAATGATGAAGGCAGATCTGTTCAACAGACCTCAGATGGGGGATATATAATATCGGGTTTTACTTATTTCTATGGGACAGATGATTATGATGTTTTGCTCATCAAGACGGATGCATCGGGCGATACGGTGTGGACAAAAACATTCGGAGGAAGTGATGATGAGTACAGCTACTCCGTTCAACAAACCTCAGATGGTGGATATATTATAACAGGAAATACCAGATCATATGGTCAAGGATCATGGGATGTTTGGCTTATCAAAACGGATGCCTCAGGTGATACCACTTGGACAAAAACATTCGGAGGAAGTGATGGTGATTATGGTTACTCTGTGCAGCAAACTTCCGACGGGGGATATATTATTACGGGAAGCTCATCCTCTTATCACACGGGTTGGTGGGATTCTGATGTTTGGCTCATCAAGACAGATGCTTCAGGTGATACAGTTTGGACCAAGAACATTGGGGGAGAATTAAATGATGAGGGTCAATGTGTTCGGCAGACCTCTGATGGAGGATATATAATAATAGGCAGTACCGCATCCTATGGGGCTGGAAATTATGATGTTTGGATTATTAAAACAAATGCCTTAGGTGATACCACTTGGACAAAGACGTTTGGGGGAGTCAATTATGATGAAGGTTTCTCTGTCCAGCAGACAGCTGATGAGGGATATATTATTACGGGACGTACTGGATCCTACGGGGCAGGCGGATTTGATGTCTGGCTCATAAGGCTCGAGCCTTATGTGGTTGGGATAGGAGATGAACTCCTTGCCGTGCCGCAACAATTCGCCCTCCACCAGAACTACCCAAACCCATTCAATCCAGTCACAACACTGCATTACGACTTACCGGAAAACAGCTTTGTCAATATTACTATCTATAACATGCTTGGTAGAAAAGTAAGAACGCTGTTTAATCAAACCCAAGATGCTGGGTACAAGTCAGTCATCTGGAATGCGACGAATGACAATGGCAAACCAGTTAGCGCCGGAGTGTATCTATATCAAATAAAAGCCCACCAAAAAGAAGGCAGGCAGGCTGGAGAGTTTGTACAAATAAAGAAAATGGTGCTCTTGAAATAGTATCATATGTATCGAATATTAAAGGCAGCCAAGTGCCGCCTTTTATATTTTCAACATTCAGATGCGTCGGGATTTACAGATTGGGTTCAGAGAGTCTGTAACGCCGTGCCTGTACGAAGACTAGAAAGTGAAAAAATAAAAAGTCCAATTATAATTGAATTATAAATTTCTCGTATAACAGGCGGTGATTCCAGGGAGATTATCATCACTGAATATTATATGATTTAGGGATTATAATCATCGTATATCTCAATAAATGGATGTTTTTATAATCATATTGATCTGGAACTTTACGGTTGTTTCTTACTTAAGACAGGCAAGATGTGTTTAACCCGCTGAAACGAATTTTATATTTTGAATCATTTTATCGTCTATGATATCTGAACTAAATTAGAACCTAAATTAAATTTGTATCCTACAAATAAATAATATGCAGTTTTTAACAAAATCATTCCATTTTTGCGCTGCTCATCAATATGGGAATGAAAACTGGTCCAAAGAAAAAAATGTTCAGGTTTTTGGCCTAGATGCAAAAGTACATGGTCACAATTACATTTTAGAAGTAACTGTAAAAGGCGAAGTGAACCCTGAAACAGGATTTATTGTAGACTTGGGTTTTTTGAAAAACCTTGTGAAGGAAAGTGTTATTGACGTGATAGATCATTCCCAAATTGAGAAGGATATACCTTGGTTCGCCGATAAACAGCCATCATCAGAAAATATGGTTGTATTTATATGGGAAATAATTGAACCAAAATTAAAAGATGTAAAACTACATCGTGTACGATTAATTGAAACACCGACTATAAAAACAGATTATTACGGTCCGGACTGCAGCTAATGGATTTTAAAAACCGTTTATATTTGATTCTGGCTGGAATTTTTATAGCATCATTAATTAGTGCCAACCTCATCTTCCAGAAGTTTTTTACATGGTCCCCTTTTGGATGGTACACCTTCGAATTATCCGTTGGGATTCTTCCATATCCCGTAACATTTTTATGTACGGACCTTATTTCAGAATTGTATGGCAAGAAAAAAGCAGATCAAATAGTTATCAGCGGTTTTGTGGCGAGTATATTTGTTTTAGGTGTTGTATTACTGGCGGATGCCATGACACAAACGGACTGGTCACCCGTAAGTGGTGAAACATTTCATGAAGTGTTTGGCTTGTATGGATCTGCCGTGTTTGCATCCATGATTGCGTATTTGACAGCCCAGTTTATTGATATTCGAATTTTTCATTTTTGGAAGCGGTTAACGAAAGGCAAACACCTCTGGCTGAGAAATAATGGATCCACAATCGTATCCCAATTGGTAGATACATCTGCCGTATTATTGTTGTTGTGCGCTACGGGTGCGATAGAATGGTCTAGATTTAGCTTATTGTTAATGAATGGTTTTCTGTTCAAGGTTTTAATTGCATTAGCTGATACACCTCTTTTTTATTTAGGTGTATGGGCATTAAAAGGAAAAATACATGATGATCCGGATGAAGAAATTTGGGGCCATCGCCCCTTTGCTGAGGAGGCAATCTCATGATCGAAAACATTAAGGGTTTGACGAAACAATTACTGGAAGAAATTGGCGAAGACCCATCACGCGAAGGATTGATTAAGACGCCTGAGCGCGTTGCCAGGGCGTGGGAATTTTTTTCCCAAGGGTATAGGGCCAATATTGATGACATTATTAATGAAGCTATATTCGAAGAAGACTGCAGTGAGATGGTCATTGTTCGGGATATTGAATTTTTCAGCATATGCGAACATCATATGATTCCGTTCTTTGGGCGATGTCATGTTGGCTATTTACCTGATAAAAACGTCATTGGTTTATCCAAAATTCCTCGGATTGTGGATGTTTTTTCCCGGCGTCTTCAGATTCAAGAACGTCTAACCGGCCAAATAGCTAAAACGATTCAGGAAATATTAGATCCGGTAGGCGTTGGTGTAGTTATGGAAGGAAGACACCTGTGTATGCAAATGCGCGGGGTGGAAAAACAAAACAGTTTTGCAACGACTTCTGCGATGCTTGGCCAATTCCGCAAATCAGCTGAAACACGCGCTGAATTTTTAAGTATTATTAGTAAGGAGAAATTTTAATGCCGAATTATGATATTGCAATACTTGGCGGCGGCCCTGGTGGGTATGTCGCGGCAATCCGAGCGGCGCAGCTCGGCCAAAAAGTGGCTATCATCGATAAAGATAAATTGGGTGGAATTTGTCTGAACTGGGGTTGTATTCCAACCAAAGCTTTACTCAAAAATGCTGAAGTACTGCATTATATTAAAAATGCGAATCAATACGGTATTAATATTCCAAAATACACGGTCAATTTTCCAACAATCATTGCCAGAAGCAGGACGGTCTCCGATCAACTTTCCAAGGGAATTGCATATCTGATGAAGAAAAATGGGATTACTCATATTGAGGGTGAGGGTAAACTATCGTCGGACACATCCATTGAAGTCACCAATGGGAAAAATAAAGAAACGGTGAATTCTTTAAAAATAATTTTAGCTACCGGCGGTCGGTCTCGCTCGTTTCCCGGAATGGAATTGGATGGGGAAAGAATCATTTCATCCAAGGAAGCAATGGTTCTGGAAAAACCACCGAAGAAAATGGTTATCATTGGTTCCGGAGCCATTGGCGTCGAATTCGCCTATTTCTATAATGAATTTGGAACCGAAATCCATCTTATCGAAATGATGCCAAGAATAATTCCCTTGGAAGATGAAGCTGTTTCAAAAGAGTTGGCCAGAAATTTCAAAAAGGCCAAAATCAAAATTTATACTGAAGCAAAAGTATTAAAAATAGATGCTCTAAAAACGAAAGTGAAAGTACATTTAGAACGAAAGGGAAATGAAGAAACAATTGAGGGTGATTATGCATTGGTAGCTGTGGGTGTAACGGGAAATATTGAAAATATCGGCCTTGAAGATGTTGGTGTTACCACCGACCGTGGAGCAATAACAATCAATGAATTCAATCAAACATCGGTACCAAATATTTACGCCATTGGTGATGTTACGGGTCCCCCGTGGCTGGCGCATGTGGCTTCTGCTCAAGGTCATGTGGCAGCGGAGCATGCAGCCGGACACGTTACCACTCCCGTGGATTATTCAAACATTCCCGGCTGTACGTATTGCCAGCCCCAAGTGGCATCGATCGGCCTGACGGAGGAGAAGGCGAAAGAAAAAGGCTATGATGTGAAAATCGGTAAATTTGATTTCAAAGCCAGCGGTAAAGCCATGGCAACCGGAGACACGACGGGATTTGTAAAACTCGTATTTGACGGAAAATACGGTGAATTGTTGGGTGCGCACATCATTGGACTAGAAGCCACGGAAATGATTGCCGAGTTGGGTATTGCCAAAGCGCTGGAATCTACTTGGCATGAATTGGCCGCGACTATCCACGCCCATCCTACGCTATCAGAAGCAGTTATGGAGGCGGCATTGGACGCCATGGGGCAGGGAGTTCACCAGTAGTGGAACAAGCTGCTTTTACTGCAAATAATTATAAACCTTTCAAAGGTTCGAAACCTTTGAAAGGTTTTTCAGTCAAAAACCTTGGAAAACGAAATTATCAGGAAGTTTGGGATTTGCAAAAAAATCTTCAATCCAAACGCATCAACGGGGAAATTGTTGATACGTTGTTATTGGTTGAGCATGAACCCGTTTACACGTTGGGGAAAAATGCAGATGAAAATCATCTGCTGCAACATCACCCTAAGGATATTAGCGTATTTCATATTGAGCGTGGCGGCGACATTACCTTTCACGGCCCAGGCCAACTAGTGGGATACCCCATCATAGATCTACATAATTATAAGTTAAGTATCAGTTGGTATATGCGTTCCTTGGAGCAGACAATTATTAAAACATTAAATCATTTCGGAATTGAAGGAGAACGAAAAGAAGGGTTAACCGGCGTTTGGGTAAAAGATGAAAAAATCGCAGCGTTTGGTGTTCGTGTTTCCCGTTGGGTTACCATGCATGGATTTTCGTTAAATGTAAATACCGATCTATCATATTATGATGGCATTATTCCTTGTGGCATCTTTGAGTATGGTGTGACGACCATGCAAAAAATATTGGGAGATGAAGTTGAAATGGAAAATGTGAAGCAAAAATTAATTCATGAATTCTCAATTGTATTTAATCAAGAAAATTTAGAGGTAGCTTAATGGCTCGGCTCCATGGTTTCATGAAAAAAGAATTGCTGGATGTATACCGTACAATGGTGACTGCCAGGAGATTAGATGAGAAAATGCTAATCATGCTCAAACAAGGAAAGAGTTATTTTCATATTGGTTCATCCGGGCATGAAGCGGCGCAACTGGCTGCGGCATCTGTCCTGCGCCCCGGAGAAGACTGGGTGTATCCATATTACCGAGACGCAGCTTTATGCCTTGGGCTAGGAATGACACCAAAGGAACAATTATTATGCTTTTTAGCTCGAAAGGATGATCCCAATTCAGGCGGTCGTCAAATGCCCCAGCATTATGGCCATAAGGAACTGAGGATTGTAAGTCAATCTAGTGCGACAGGTACTCAATTTCTGCAGGCCGTCGGTACAGCAATGACTCGTCAGTGGGAGAAAACAAAGGAAATCGTCTATGTTTCCAGTGGTGAAGGAGCGACAAGCCAGGGTGATTTTCATGAAGCATTAAATTGGGCGAGTAGGACAAAGTTACCGATTTTATTTCACATTGAAGATAATGAATACGCCATCAGCGTGCATATATCTGAACAGACTTCGGGTGGGTCGGTGTATTCCATGGTTGCCGGTTACCAAAACCTTGCACGCTTCGATGTGGATGGAACTGATTATTTTGAGACACAATTAGCGTTTAAGAAAGCAGCCGAGCGGGCGAGGAAGGGAAAAGGCCCATCTGTCATCGTTAGCAAAGTCGTTCGTTTATTGCCGCATTCTGCCTCGGATGACCAGCGCAAATACAGATCAGAAAAAGAGTTGGTTGAAGATAAGGCTAAAGATCCGATTGACCGTTTTGAAAACACCTGTATCAAAGCCAAAATAATTTCTGAGAAAGAATTTGAAAAAATTACAAAAGAAGTTTTCGAAAAAATCAATGTAGAAGCTGAATGGGCAGAAGGAAAACCGCACCCGGATACTGAAACAGCAATGGATCATATTTACTCCGACAATCATTCGATGAATGAAACGGCTCTGAATACGATAGCAGATAAAATTGTCATGGTGGATGCGATCAACCACGCATTGGCAGAAGAAATGAAAGCCAATGAAAAAATGGTCATTTATGGGCAGGATATTGCTGATCCTAAAGGGGGTGTCTTTACTGCTACAAAAAACCTGACCAAAACGTATGGAAATGAAAGGGTTTTTAATTCACCATTGGCTGAATCATCCATTATCGGAACAGCAATCGGACTGGCTGTTGCCGGATGGAAACCCGTAGTCGAAATTCAATTTGGAGATTATATTTGGACGGCCATGATGCAGCTTCGTAATGAAGTGGCGACAATGCGTTATCGTTCAAATAACGACTGGAGCTGCCCCATGGTCATTCGTGTACCGGTGGGCGGCTATATACATGGTGCTCTTTATCATAGTCAATCCATCGATGGAATTTTTATTCATATTCCGGGGATATATATAGCGTATCCTTCTTCAGCTTCTGATGCAAAAGGCCTTTTGAAGGCAGCCTGCAGAATGAATGATCCTGTTTTATTTTTGGAGCATAAAGGATTATATCGCCAAGGCTATTGCGCAACACCCGAACCGGATGAAAATTATATTCTTCCATTCGGAAAGGCAAGAATTGTACAGGCTGGAAATGAAGCAACCATAATCACTTGGGGAGCCATGGTGCAAAAATCTATTGAGGCTGTGGCAGAATGTAATGCAAACGGAAAAGTAGACATCATTGATTTACGCACATTAAATCCATTAGATATAGATACCATTGGCGCATCTGTAGCAAAGACAGGAAAAGTTGTGATCGTTTATGAAGATACGTTCACCAACGGTCCTGGAGCTGAAATATCCGCTATAATAGCAGATAACTTTTTTGAACATTTGGATGGACCGATTAAACGAGTAGCAACAAAAGATTCGCCCATACCTTATAATTGGTATTTGGAAGAGAAAATTTTACCGCAGACATCTGATATTGTGTCAGCGCTAACAGATTTACTGGAGTATTAAAGAATGATCGTTGATATTGTCATGCCCAAGATGGGCGAATCGATTACAGAAGGAACGATACTGGAATGGCGAAAAAGCGTCGGAGACATGATCGCTTTGGATGAAATCCTGCTTGAAATAGGAACGGATAAAGTTGATTCAGAAATCCCATCCCCCAACAGCGGAATTATTGCAGAAATTTTAGCTGAACCCAATGAAGTGGTTGAAGTGGGTAAAGTCATTGCCCGTATAGAAACGGAAGGCGATGTTATTGTTACCGAAACACCAATGGGTGAAGCAGAATCGAAACCTGTCCAGGAATCGCACCTGGAAACCACTATTCCACCTCCCGCCACGGCTGAATCCACTCCAGAATCACTTGTTCCCGGTGTGCCGGTAACGGGTGAGAAAAAATATTATACACCGATTGTCAAAGCCATCGCCCGGAAAGAAGGCGTAAGTAAAGCCGTTTTGGCCTCAATTCCAGGGACAGGTAAAAATGGCCGTGTGACGAAAAAGGATCTACTGGGTTATCTGGAGACACGAAAAACTGCTCCAATTCCGTCGATACTTACTGCAATGGATACGGGTGCAATACCCGCTCAACCTGCTCCAGTCATTGAACAGTTAAGCGATGAGCATGTGGAAATGGACAAAATTCGCCGGATCATTGCTGAACACATGCGGCATAGTCTGGATACCGCTGCTCACGTGCATCTCATGAATGAAGTGGATATGACACGCATTGTTCAATTTGTCGTAAATCATGGTCCAAGCTTCAAAGCACGTGAAGGATTCTCTCTGACATATACGCCATTTATTGTCGCGGCGAGTGTTCGTGCGTTGCAGGCATTTCCGGATATGAACAGTTCCATCGAAGGAACGACGATTATTCACAAGAAGAACGTGAATATTGGTTTAGCTGTTGCTGTGGAGAATGGACTCATGGTTCCGGTGATTCCAAAATGCGAGGAATTGAATTTTCTTGGTCTCTGCAGAAAAGTGCGTGACTTGGCAGTTCGGACACGAAATAAACAGATTTCTCCTGATGAATTATCCGGCTCAACATTCTCAATATCCAATTTTGGTGTATTCAATGTGACCACCGGAACACCCATTATTAACCAGCCGAATGTTGGAATCCTTGGAGTAGGAACGATTAAGAAAAAACCTGTGGTTATTGAAACAGAACATGGCGATACCATTGGCATCCGCAGCATGATGCATTTATCTCTCGGCTTTGATCATCGCCTGATCGATGGTTCCGGCGGCGCTCGATTTATTGAAATGGTGTTGAATAATTTGGAAAATATGGATTTGAATAACCTGTTCTGATGGCACTGCAGACACGTATAATTAACAAACCCAAAATTCGTCTGACCATTGGCGAAAGATACAAGTTTGTTAACCACGTCGTTCATTCAAATAAATTGAATACGGTTTGTGAAGAAGCTCGCTGCCCGAACATTTATGAATGCTGGAATCGCGGTACGGCAACCATCATGATCCTTGGCGATGTTTGTACCAGGGCGTGTGGATTTTGTTCAGTGGAAACGGGTAAACCAACCTGGAATGATCCATTGGAACCATATCGTACAGCCATGGCAGTGAAGAAAATGAAACTGCGTCATGTAGTGATCACGTCTGTTGATCGTGATGATTTAAAAGCGGACTTTGGTGCAAAAATATGGGCAGAAACTATTGAACAAATACATACACATGTTTCTTCTTGTACCGTTGAAGTGTTGACTCCGGATTTTCAAGGATATGTTCCTGCCTTGGAAACTGTATTTTCAGCACGTCCGGAAATATTTTCCCATAATGTTGAATGCGTTGAGAGAATCAGTAAACAGGTTCGTTCTCAGGCGAATTGGGTACGCAGTTTGGATGTATTAAAACATTCAGTTGATTATGGATTAATGACAAAAACGGGTATGATGGTGGGGCTAGGAGAGACCAAGGAAGAAGTGTTGGATACCATGAAGGAAATTGTAGAAATTGGCATCGAGATTTTTACCATTGGCCAATATCTCCAACCAACTCAGGATCATCTTCCTGTTATGCGGTATGTTGAAAAGGAAGAATTTGTGGAATATAAAATCAAAGGTTTGGAGATGGGTTTCAAAATAGTTGAATCAGGAGCCTTGGTGAGGAGTTCTTACCACGCAGATGAACAAGCCAGATTAAACGGAGTTAAATCATTCGATGAATAAAACCATTGTATACAGCTTGACGATTTTTGCCGGTATCGTTTTAATGATTACCATAAACATAAAACAAGATTTTGGGGAAGAAGAACCAACCAATATAAATCAGCCAATTATGGTGGATGGTAAAATACCACCCCAATTATCAGATCTTTTTGAAGGACAGGACGAAGGCCCTCATCAGAAATATGTAGATGAAAAATTTTGTTTGAAATGCCATAAACAGGAAATGGATATACCGGGGTTGGGTAACGTACCAAAAATTCCCCATGAATTTCAACCGGATTGTGTTTCCTGTCATTTCTTACCGTCGGTGTAAGTATGACTACAATGCGTAATAAACCTGCCATATGTGCATATAATATTATATGGCATATTAATTGAACGAATGTTAATAAAAATTTCAAAGGAAAATAATGTCTGAAGATATAAAACTCGTTACTGAAGAATATGCCGTCATGCCTCTACGGAATACGGTGCTGTTCCCACAGCAGGTCATTCCGATTTACGTTGGCAGGGAAAAATCTTTAAAACTTATCAATGATCTTCCTCCCCAGGGAAAACACATTGTTGTTGTTGCTCAGGAAGATGGTTCTATTGAAGATCCAAAACCAGAAGATCTCTATTCATACGGAACACTGGCAGTTGTTTTGAAAGTATTTGATATGCCCGACAACAGTAAATCGGCTATTGTCCAGGGAGTGGAAAGAGTCAAGATGCTGGATTACGTCAAAGATAATCCATATTTTGTTGCCAAAGTTACCCGCATTAAGGATATTGAAGAATCCAATATCGAGCTGGATGCGCTTGTTAAGAATTTACGCACTACTTTTTCAGAACTGATTCAAGTGGCGCCAAACCTCACGGAAGAGCATTCCGGTATGCTGTCAAATATCCAAAAGCCATCCAGGCTGGCTGACAGGGCTATTTCATTACTGACCGTTTCCAACTCTGAAAAACAGGAAATACTGGAAGAGTTAAACGTCAAATCGCGTGTGGAGAAATCCATCGCATTATTATCTCGGGAAATTCAACGCATCAAGCTGGGTGAAGAAATTCAGAGTGAAGTTCATGATGAGATTTCTAAAACACAGCGGGAATATTATTTGCGCGAGCAGATGAAAGCAATCAAGAAAGAATTGGGTGAAGACGAAGGTTCAGTAGAACTTAATGAATTGGAAGAAAAGGTAAAAGA
Source organism: Fidelibacterota bacterium (assembly GCA_022561485.1). Taxonomy (GTDB): domain Bacteria; phylum Fidelibacterota; class Marinisomatia; order Marinisomatales; family TCS55; genus JADFRD01. Next base: position 13,914 of record JADFRD010000015.1, read on the forward strand.
AGCCAAAATGTCTGAAGAGGCAGAAAAAGTTGCCTTGAAAGAATTGGACAGACTTTCCCGCATCCCGACTCAATCTCCGGAATATTCTGTCGCCAGGACATATATTGAATGGCTGACGGATCTTCCCTGGTCTAATTCGTCTGAAGAATCGATGGATATTGTTAAAGCAAATGAAATATTGGATGAAGACCACTATGGTTTGAATAAGATTAAAGAACGAATAATCGAATATTTGGCCGTTCGATCATTAAAACTGAAAAAGGATCCAAATGGTATTGTAAAAGGTCCCATTCTTTGCTTTGCCGGACCTCCCGGAGTGGGTAAAACATCATTGGGAAAATCCATCGCTAGAGCAATGGGACGTGAATTTATTCGTATTTCTCTTGGCGGTGTTCGGGATGAAGCAGAAATCAGAGGACATCGGCGCACCTACATCGGAGCTTTACCCGGAAGAATTATACAATCTCTGAAAAAAGCAGGCACCAATAATCCTGTCTTTATGCTTGATGAAATTGACAAGTTGGGAATGGATTTCCGCGGTGATCCATCATCTGCTCTATTAGAAGTGTTGGATCCGGAACAAAATTACACATTTAGTGATCATTATCTGGAAGTGAATTTCGATTTGAGCAACGTCATGTTCATTTCCACAGCAAATTATCAAGATCCCATTCCGCCTGCTTTGAGAGACAGAATGGAGATTTTGGATTTCAGCGGATACATTGAAGATGAGAAGGTCAAGATTGCCCAACGCCATTTAATACCAAAACAAATTGAAGAAAATGGACTCACATCAAAGGAAGTTGGTTTTGATGTAACGGCTATCAAAGAGTTGATTCGCTCCTATACACGGGAAGCCGGTGTCCGTAATCTGGAGAGGGAAATTGCCAATGTATTACGGAAAGTAGCCCGTGCATATGTGGAGAAAAAAAGCCCTAAAGTTAATTTAACCAAAAAGAAGGTTAACCATTATTTAGGCGCTCCACGCTTTTATTCAGAATTAGCTGAACGTACCACCAAACCCGGTGTGGTTATCGGCTTGGCTTGGACGGCGGCAGGAGGCGATATTCTATTTATAGAAGCATCAAAAATGAAGGGGAAGGGCAACTTGACACTCACCGGACAACTGGGCGATGTAATGAAAGAATCAGCTACGGCTGCTCTAACCTATATTCGTTCACACACAGATATACTTGGAATTGATGATAATTTTCATGAAAAGACAGACATCCATATTCATGTTCCGGCCGGTGCGATTCCAAAAGATGGGCCATCGGCAGGTGTAAGTATGTTTACAGCAATATTATCGTTATTAACTGGAAAACCAGTGATAGATGAATTAGCTATGACAGGGGAAATAACCCTCCGTGGAAACGTGTTGCCTATCGGCGGCGTGAAAGAAAAAGTAACGGCTGCTCATCGCGCTGGTATCAAAACGATCATTTTACCGGATCATAATAAAAAGGATTTGGAAGAAATTCCTGACCACATTAAAAAAGATTTGACATTTCATTTTGCAAAAGAAATGATGGATGTGATTGATGTGGCAATGCCGGGAATCAATGGACGGAAGAAAAAAACCACAAAGAAAACCGGTCAAAAAACAAAAAAAGCATCTTAACTTCGCACCCGTTTTTAATGGGCGATTAACTACCGTCCACACTGCAAAAGCAGTTTTGGCGGACAGGCAGCTGGTTTTGACCAGCTTCGTTCAAGAGATAGATTATTAAAATAGGGCGATTAACTCAGCTGGTCAGAGTGCCTCCCTTACAAGGAGGAAGTCGGGAGTTCGAATCTCTCATCGCCCACCAAGCTTAATTTAATATGGCTTGTAATATATCAATTAACACATAGGAAGTAACATGACAGAAAAAAAACAAGGAACCGTTAAGTGGTTCAACAACTCTAAAGGTTTTGGATTTATTGAATGTGAAGGCCAAAATGATTTATTTGTTCATATGAGCGAGATACAAATGGAAGGCTTTAAAACACTTTCTGAAAATCAAAAAGTTGAGTTTGAAATTGGTGAAGGTAAAAAAGGACCTGCAGCCATAAACGTTAAGCCTTTATAGAATATCTTCATAAAAATAGATTAACGTAAAACTAGTGAGGAAAGCCATCTCTTTGAGGTGGTTTTTTTTTACTTGTTGGCCATTTACAAAGTCATTCAGGTGGAAAAAAGACTTAGGTTTAAAACGTCTAATCAATTATTTTTCGGGCGGAACATCCCGACGGTAGTAGGGAGAACCATCACATGTTCCACTTACTACTTTAATTCAGCAAACTAAATATCAGTAAAAAAAAGGAAAAAATCATGAATGCGGTTAAAGTGCAATACACAGTTAAAAAAGAGTATGTCGAAACCAACAAAGCCAATATCCAGCGGGTCATGACCGATCTCAAAGATATTAACAATCCAAATATCAAATACAGCGCTTTTCTGCTCGATGATGGTAAATCATTTGTACACTTTATAATGCGGCTTGATGATCAAGCGCAAAAGACCCTGAGCGAATTGCCTTCATTCCAGGAGTTTCAACGTCAACTGAGAGAAAGTGGGCCAGAAGTAGCCCCAAAAGCCGAAAACCTTCATTTGGTAGGATCCTCGTGGGATATCATCTAATTTTGTTTCATGGCTATGTTCCAACATGGAAGCATGGCGCCAACCCGCCGTCCCAAAACTAAATCCGGTGTAAATAAATAACTCTGTGTATCCTGTCACCATGACGTACAGAGTTGCGAACTTTCAATAAAATCGTAGAAATAGAAACTTCATTAACGACAGTATCTTCCAAAATATTACGTAGATACAAGAATTGTGATGTTCTATTAATCGCTCGAAAAAGAGGGTTATGTTTTCAGTAATGTTTGTACCACCGACAAAGAGCCCTCGTTTATTGATATTGACGTGGGCTTTCTTGTTTATAGTGGAGTCATAATGTGCTATATAATGTTACTGTGAATTGTAAAGTGGCCACAGATATGGTGGAAACAGCTACTATTACAAATAGTACTTATGAGTTTTATGGGTGTATTCGTTTCTTTTGGAATACTTGATGCTATCTAAAATATTAGGTTATGAACGTTTGAAGTGTCAAACATTGCACTAACAACCGACATGAAGGTTTTGATTCTTTCCGAAAACTAAATCCGGAGAAAAAAATCAATAAGTTTATCTTGTTACCGAACTGTATCGAGGTGTGAACCGTTATCAAAATGTAATAAAAAAAAAATAAATTTGGTTAAAAATATAATTCTCTGAATTCAACAATAAATATTAAAGAGGATATTAAAATCTTAAAATCGTATTACAATTTTATTGTAATTTATAATATTGGAATTAAGTTTGATAATTAATAAAACAATAATATAAAACAGAGGAAAAAATGATAAACAAAAAGAACCTGATCGTTTTCTTGTCAATTATAGGGCTTGTAATTATGTCCTGCGATGATAATAAGGATGATCATGATGATCACATCACCGATCTGCATGTAAAAGTAGTATCCAGCGCTCCAACTTTGGATGGAAATGGAAATGATGCAGTATGGAGTGAAGCAGATGCACTCGAACTCACTTTAGGACAAACGGCTGAATATGCCAATGGATTTGGAGAAGTTGATTTGACGTTGAAAGCGGTAAGATATTCCTCAAATCTATATATATTAGCAGAATGGATGGACCCAACAACAACTGAAAATGTTGATAAAAACCTACTCACATATGTAGATGGAGCTTGGAGCAAGAGCGGCAATGAAGATCGCATGTTCTTCATGTTTGACATGGGTGAAAATGGGAGCGAGGGCGCAAACTGTGCAACTATGTGCCATGGCGGGATGATGTATACAGAGACTGGTCAGGTGGATATTTGGCATTGGAAAGCTGCAAGAACGAACCCACTATCCTTAGCTGACGACAAATACTTTGACAATATTATCGGTGATGATGGTGGTCGACATGGGGACGCAAAAACAATTAGTGCCTATAAAAATAATTATACAAAAGATGGTGCAGGCGTAATTACCCCTCTCTACTCGGGTCCAATTACAGATGGTCATTACATCATTATTCCTGAAGGTGGAACTACAGCAGATTTGACACCCTATACGGATGCAGATATTAATTTGACTATCCCTGGATATTATCTTAATGCCAATGCCACAAATAGCGGCGAAAGCCGTCATGATGTTTCAGCAATCGGCAAATACTCAGGTGGAAAATGGACCGTAGAGTTCAAAAGGAAACTTGATACAGGGAATGCTCACGATGTCGAATTCGGTCAGAAAAATATTTCTGTGACGGTCGCTGTTACGGATAATTCAGGTGGCAATCATAGCGGATCAGCTCCTTTCAATATTGAATTCTAAATATAAAATGATCAGGGGTGGAATGTTTCACCCCTGATCATTATTATACCGTTACCTTAAAAAAAGTGTAAGGAGATACTTGTGAAAAACATATTGATCATAAACATGTGTGTAATGATAACCTTACTTTTTAGCGAAAAAGGGCCAGATGATAAAAATATTTATGCTGGTGTAAAACGGTGTAAAGTCTGCCATGAAACAGAAGAAATGGGAAATCAGTATACTGTTTGGGAACACTCTAAACATGCCGATGCTTATAAAACTTTATTAACGGAAGAATCCGCAGAAATCGCTAAATCATGGGGATTAAGTCTATCAGCACAAGAAGCTCCGGAATGTTTAAAGTGCCATGTAACCGGTTATAATAATTCTAAAGCTGAATTTGGAAAAAAATTCATTAAAGAAGATGGTATTCAATGCGAAAGTTGTCATGGTCCAGGAGAAGCTTATCGTAAAGAAAATATCATGTGTGACCGTGATTTATCCATAGCAAATGGACTTATACTGCCAAAGCCGGAGGACTGTCTTTCTTGCCATAATGAGGAAAGTCCTAGATACAAAACGTTTGTCTATGAAACATATTATGAAAAAATAATGCATAAAAGTAATCCGGATTATAGTTGTCCTTCTGATGAAGAAGAAGACGAAGATTGGTAATATTGCCGGTGAGACGTTTTACTTTATTATGTAAAAGACACATTTCATTAGTTCTATTATGTATAATGGTTAATGGGTGTAGCAAACAAGAAATGATAGAACAACCTATTGCATATAACCACGAAATTCATGTCAGCGAAGCGGGATTAGATTGTATTGATTGCCATACGGGTGTTGAGAAAAAGATGTATGCATCTCTTCCATCAATCAAACAGTGTAAATCCTGTCATTCAATAATGCAGGGAGAAAGTATTTCCGAATCACTGGTTGTAGAGGCAGTTAAGAACAACGTGGAAATTCCCTGGAAGCCAATTTATGAACTTGAAGATTATGTTTTTTTCTCACACCGTCGCCATGTGAAATCCGGAAAAATATCTTGTGCGGTGTGTCATGGAGAGGTGGAAAAATTATCAAAACCACCCACACATCAGTTGATTCCGATTTCTATGGATAGCTGTATGAAATGCCACGATAATAAATCAATATCAAACGATTGTCTCACCTGTCATGTCTGAAAAAAAAGTAATCAGCAGAAGAAAATTTTTACAAATATCCGGATTGGCATCTGGGAGCGCTGCCATAGGTGTAGCACTTTTTTCACAAACATTTGGTTTGTCAGAAAAAGCAATTAACATACTCCGAACAGGACCCGGAAAAGAATCTTGGCGAGTCACAGCATGTCGATTATGTCCGGGTGGCTGCAGCCTTTCTATAAAAAGAATAGATGGAATTCCTATCAATTTAAAAGGGAATCCATTATCACCAATTAATAGAGGTGGAACGTGTCCGGCAGCCTACGCCAATCTAGAAATTCTTTATCATCCTGATCGGTTTACTGAACCCTTTGCCAGACCTGCAGGACCTTTACGAAAAGAGTTGTCTCCCGTTAGTTGGGATGAAATTCTATCCTCTATTTCGGACACCATCAATGATTTAATTGAGAGAAATCAGCCCTATAAGATAGCCATTATCAATGGGGATGATTCTCCAATGATGCAAGAAGCGTGGCGTAATTTTGCAAATTGGGTTGGAACTCCAAATTATTTTCAAGAAAAACATTCCGGATATAATTCCAATTCATCTTATATCACACAAGGTATGTTTAACAATCCCAAATACGATTTAATAAATTCGGATTGTATTATTAGTCTGGGTGCAGATTTTCTGGAAGAAGGAGCTCCGGTTCACTTTAACCAAGTGTTGAGCCAATTTAAAGATGTAGAAAATATTACTCGTAATAAAATGATTTATGTGGGACCGAGGGCAAATATAACAGCAACAAGTGCCCATAAATGGTTACCCATCACACCGGATACCTGGGGAACCTTGGCTTTGGGAATTGCCCATATACTCATTGATGAACATTATGTTGATTTGGATTATTTTAGACGAAATTCCCCAGATTTTTCTGACTGGGTAGATGAAAATGGAATAGAACATACAGGATTTGAAAACTTAATTCGCTCTGAATTTCATCCAAAACGAGTAGAAGAAATAACGGGGATTTCCGAATCGAACATTATTGAGTTAACAGAATTAATTCACAATCGGAAAACTCCAGTCATCATGTGTGGTCAGGAAGCCTTACAATCACCCAGAGGAGAATTACATGAGTGGGCTGTCCATTGCCTTAATTTTCTGATTGGCAGTATTCAACGGCCTGGGGGATGGTATTTCACTGATAAAGAAAATATTGAAAAATTATATACACAAAAATATACCGGTCAGGATGTGCAAAACCTTTTCGTTTCAGATAAAAATCATCCACTGGAGAAACCTTCGTTGGATATATTTGCTAAAAGGGTGGAAGGGTATTCCCCTTATCAAATTGAATTGTTAATCATTAATAAAGCAAACCCGGTCTATTATGGTGAAAATCGACGAAAATGGAAAACATTATTGAAACATATTCCCCGTGTTATTTTTATTGGAGATCTCCCCAACGATACCAGTCACCATGCGGATGTGATTCTTCCTGCACATTCAGAGTTTGAAAATTGGGATTTGGTAGAAGATATTCCGGGTGTGATTGTAAAAACAGCTGTACTTCAGCGCCCTGTGATTAATCACATGTACAACACAAAAAGCAGTTATTCGATCCTTAAATCATTTTCAGATGGGATAAAAAGTAAGAATACTCGGTTTTTGAATGGAATTGATTCAAAATCGTTTGTGAAAGAAAGACTGCAAAAAATCTATCAATCAAAACAAGGGCAATTATACACATCCCAAACGCAGAAAGAATGGAAAGATCTTTATAGCAATCATAGAAGCATGAAAATTTCAGAATCTGAAAAGAAATTCATGAAAAATTTACTTAAAGTAGGTGGATGGTGGGATCCTTCGTATGATATCCAATTGAGTCTTAAGGATATCATTAAAAATCCACATGGACAATTTACTTTCTTAAAAAATATCCTTAAATCTTTTCAAATTAATAAATTGGACGAATCTCAATTTCTAAAAGATCTTTTGGCCAAAAAATCGTATCCAAAAAATTATGAGGAATATAACACGTCTAAAGAATCAGGATTTCCACTCACTTTAGTCTCAGGATATCCAATTACCAATCCTTATGGCAGAACTGTTTATTCTCCAACCATGGTAGAGACGATGGGGATTATAAGAGAAATCTTTTGGGAAAACTGGGTGGAAATCAACCCTGAAACAGCTGTTGAGCATGAGGTTGAAGATGGAATGATGATTCGAATAGACTCTTCTGTGGGTATGATTCACGCTCGAGTTAGAGTTCGGCCAATTATTCATCCGAATACAGTATATATTCCCATGGGGTTAGGTCGGGAGAATGTGGGTCGATTTACTTCGAATAAGGGGTCTGACCCTCGGGAATTAATGGTATCCCAACCAGAAATATTTACCGGGAACACCCTATTATCCGGTACACCTGTAAAAATTACGTTGGTATAGGAAGCGAATCATGGCAAAATGGGGAATGGTCATTGACTTGAATAAATGTACAGGGTGCGGATCCTGTGTGAATTCATGTCGAATGGAGAATAATGTTCCTAATGTAGGCGATAAGGCGGCACAAGCAGGACGTGCGATGGATTGGATGCAGATCATCACCGAATATGAAGGGGAATATCCTAACATCCGTATAACACATATCCCCAGACCTTGTTTTCAATGCGATAACCCTCCTTGTACAAAAGTATGTCCCGTTTATGCCACATTTTTGAATGAGGATGGTTTGGTGGGTCAGGTTTATAACCGTTGTATCGGTTGCCGGTTCTGTATGGTTGCTTGTCCATACTCTGCAAAAACGTTTAACTATAGCAAACCTGATTTTCCGGAAGCGTATGAGAAAACCCTCAATCCTGACGTCACACGTAGGATGAATGGTGTGGTTGAAAAGTGCAGTTTCTGTCATCATCGATTAGCGATTGCAAAAGATGTTGCCCGGTTTGAGGAAAGAGATTTGCGGGAAGAGGATTATCAGCCTGCATGTGCAGAATCTTGTCCAACGAATGCGATTACGTTTGGCGATCTTGATAATTCAGATCATTCTGTCACCCATCTCAAACATTCGAACCGTGCATTCCGATTGGAAGAAGAATTGGGCACAGAACCAAAAGTTTATTACCTAAGAAAGGAAGATAGATGATGAATGATCTACGTAAAGATCCGGATTATCCCCTTTATCGTCCTATTTTAGAAAGTGATCGAAGGTTTTATTGGGCGGTTGGCTTCTTATCGGTCATTATACTATGGGCCCTGGTTATGTATATCCGGCAATTGATTTACGGTTTAGAGGTTACCGGATTGAATAATACAGTTAGTTGGGGTTTTTATATTATCAATTTTGTTTTCTTTATTGGTATCAGCCATGCCGGAACGCTTATTTCTGCCATATTGAGACTCTCCCAAGCAGAATGGCGGCGTCCAATTACTCGAATGGCAGAGGTGATTACCGCTATTGTGTTAATCATTGGCGGTTTGCATCCGATCCTTGATTTGGGACGTCCGGATCGTGTGTTAAATGTGTTTCTTTATGGTAGGCTGCAATCTCCACTATTATGGGATGTGACAGCAATCGGGCTCTACTTTACAGCCAGTACAGTTTATCTTTATGTCCCAATGATTCCGGATATCGCTCTGCTCAGGGATAGAACGAATACAAAATTAAAATGGCTTTACACATTCTTAAGTTGGGGATATCAAGGAACCGAACGTCAAAAACACATTTTGAATCGAGCAATCACTATTCTCATGGTAGCTGTTATACCCATTGCCGTCAGTGTTCATACCGTTATTTCTTATATATTTTCAATGACGCTTCAATCCGGATGGCACAGTACAATCTTTGGACCTTATTTTGTAACAGGCGCTATTTTTTCCGGGACTGCAACTCTGCTGGTTGTGATGATTGCTTTTCGGAAATTATTTCATTTGGAAAACTATTTAAAGGAAATTCATTTCCAATATATGGGTATGCTTCTTTTAGTCTTTTCACTGTTTTGGACTTATTTTACATTCAGTGAGTTTCTAACCGGTGTCTATGGAAACGAACCCCAGGAAATGGATGTCATTCTCTACAAATTTACGGGTCCGTATGCTCCCTATTTCTGGACAATGGTCGTATGTAACTTCTTAATTCCTGTTGTGGTTTTATCATTTAAAAAGTTAAAAACTATTCCGGGTATTTTATTCGCTTCTTTTGCTGTGATTATTGGAATGTGGCTTGAACGTCTCACGATTATTATACCATCTCTAGCCAACCCTCGTTTGCCCATCATCAGTGCTCCCTATATTCCTTCAATGACTGAATGGGCACTTTTTGCAGGTGGTATTGCTGTATTCTGTTTACTTTTCCTGATTTTTGCAAAGATATTTCCCATTATTTCCATATGGGAAATCAAAGAAGGTCGAGAGGAAGGGTTAGATGAAGCAAAAGAAAGGTTAGATTCTTATCTACCGGATATTATTGTTTCTGAAGAGGAGGCAACATAATGGAAGAGAGGAAAAAAGTAACACCGATGTATATTTTATTTCTTCAAGTTTTTAGCATTTCTATTATATGGCTTCTTTTTATCAGCGTAAACTTTTGGATTATAAATCTCATTTCCTTATCCAGATATTTACAAGACGCACAAAATGCTACATTGGTTATTTCGATTGTAATACTACCACTTTTTGGATTGTTAGCTGGTATATTAACGTATGTATTTGTTGGATTAAGAAAAGGGAGAAACCCCAATTAAACGATTCAGCAGCAAATCAATTATATTCTTATTGTTCCTGCCAGCTTTTGTTTTTGGCAGCAAATTCCAGGGTTATTTTTCAACAAACACTTATACATTTTCTCGACAGAATCAAGAAGATAGTACTCTCATTCATACTCGATTATATCAATCCGTTTGGCTGCAGGGCAGGGACCTGCTGATTAAAAAGAGCCGGTTGAATGTATCAGGGGTTTTTTATACAGACCCTGTAAATTCATTTGATAATGAACCCGTGTTTCAGATTTACAATTTTAATTATTCAACATCCTGGTTTTCGCAAAAAATGAAGATTATTCTGGGGCGCCAATTCCAGTATACTGTTTCTGATGCGGGACGAATGGATGGAGTATCAACTAACTATACATTTCGCCAATTTCAGATTAAAGGGTTTATCGGTTCCTATGTTCCTGCATCCGGAATAACCGACAATCCGGTTGATGATCACTTTTATGGTGGGGAAATTTCGTGGAAAAAATCAAAATTATTTGATGTACGAATTGGTTATTCAGATAAATCTCATTCAAGGCCTGTTTATCGTTCTGGAAATAGAAAGATTGAAGTACCTCCATTGATTAAACGAAGGATTGGACTCCAAAGTCGATTGCACAAAGGTAACATCACATTTTACGCACGAAGCCGTCATCAAATTCGCGATTTTAAATTAGATGATCTTACCCTTCAAACAATCTATAGAGGAAAAAAGAATCAGCGATTACAAAACCTCGTTTTCGAATATAATCTGCGAGAACCACGGGTACCTGAAAATTCTATTTTTTCTGTGTTTGATACATATTCCTCGCATGAGGTGTCGTTTAGAGGCCGATTATCAATAATTAAACAATTATCAGGATGGTTTCATATACGGCAAGTTCTTTTCAATAACGACCAGGCTACGATTATTTCACTTGGGATGGGCGCTAAAAAAGTCAAACTTGACTTTATACATCAGGATGGATACGGAGGCAGTTCCAATCGTGTGGTAGTCGGGGGTCGTCATTCCTTTGGTAAACTCATTATTTCAAGCCGTCTTTCCCTTGGGAATTACCGATTAATTGAAGGACAATGGAATGACCTATCTACAGTTACATTATCATCATCTTATCCGGTATGGAAGAAAATTGAAATCAATTCTGAAATTCATGTATTAAAAAATAAATACTATTCAAATGATACCCGTTTACAATTAGGGATGAGATACCGTCTGTGAAAATAATTAATTTATATATTTTCAGTAGTCTATTCCTGTTCGGGATTTCAATGAGCTTTGGGGCAGACACACCTGTTGTTATCGAATTCAGCCATGATTTACACGTTGCAGATTTAGAAATTAATTGCACAAAATGCCACAACCCAAAGCTGCTTAAAACAAGTATGAGTTCAGAGGATGTGATTTTGCCAACGGAAAAAAGGTGTTTAAAATGTCATGAAGTATGGAAAGAAGATGGCGATTGTGATATCTGTCATTTAGGATCAGAGCCATATCAAAGTTTTCCAGATGTAAGCAGAAATTTCATTTTTCCACATAAAACACATTGGATTGATCAAAACATTGACTGTAGTGAATGTCATGGAGATATGACTGATGTTGACAATTTCCCACCCATTCCGGCTATGGATGATTGTATGACATGTCATGCAGAGAAACATGCACCGGAATATTGTTCTTCCTGCCATGAAAATGTTGCATTTTTACGACCTGAAGATCATTCAGAAGCTTGGCTTACCGATCACGATTTAGCTGCATTATCCAATGATTCTGATTGTCAAATTTGCCATACCCAGAATACATGCGACAATTGCCATAGCGGCGCATTGCTAGGGTTTGATGATTTACCCAGGATGAATCCAACGCCAGGTTATCGTCCCGGTATAATCGTTAGTAAAATGCTTTTGGCCGGTAACCATGCTTTGGATTATGTTTTCTCCCATGGGTTGGATGCAAGTACAAAAGCAAAAGATTGCAGTGTGTGCCATGAAGCGCCGGAATTTTGTACCGCTTGTCATCAAAATGAAGACGATCAAATATTAAACAAACCCGACTTCCACGGGGGCTTGGATTGGGGAGCAGTAATTTATGGTAATGATACAGATTTCGCCAACAATGTAACCGGTGGCGTCCATGCAGAAATGGCCCGGAAAGACATTGAACTTTGTCAGTCGTGCCACGATGTGGAAGGAGCCGACCCTACGTGTGTTCGATGTCATAAAGACTCGGATGGTATTCAGAATACGGATCCAAAAACGCACGTTTCCGGGTTTATGAAACATGTGCAGGGTGATTGGTGTACGGAACCGGTCTCCATGTGTTTTGTTTGTCATACCCCTGAGAATAATAAGAACAGTGGTTTTTGCGGATATTGTCATAATTAATATGAAGATAACCACCACATTAAGCAGCCTCTTTATCCTGATCATGTTTTTTGGCTGTTCAGAAATGGATAAATCTTATCAAGAGCCATTACCTGATATAGTTACGTATGACTCCCAAATAAAAGCCATACTAGATCAAAGTTGTGTTCGCTGCCACCATGGTGGACCAGAATTACAAAGTTCATTAAATTTATCATCTTTTAATGAAATTGAGCAATTAATCGGTACTGTCTTTATAGATCTGGGAAATTCAAATTCATATTTATTAATAACAGCGGGACCTGAAGGAAAAATGTATATGTATTTGAATGACTATAGGGATTATGAATTACTCGAGCAATGGATTGTGATTGATAGCGCAGCAGAACACTAAAAGCTATGTTTATTTTTAAATCAAGAGAATATGCCATCCAGACTACCATTTACTTAGCGGAGAAGAATCCTCCAAAATTAATAATGATATGTGAAATTTCGGAGGCTTACAATATTCCACAACGATAATAATTGCAGTGGGAATAATGGGAATGAAAAAATAAACTAAAAGATTTTAATTAACGGGGATAATAATGAGCACAATAACCAAAAGACCAGAAACGAGCCGTAGGCGATTCATTGATATATTGTTAGGAACGGGTCTTTTCATGTGGATAAGCAGTATCATATATCCTATCGCTAAATATCTGGTTCCACCCGAAGCTGCCATCCTCTATGTTAACAGTGTTGAAGCCGGAACTATCAGTGAATTTCCACCCAGCTCTTCCAAAATCATTCGCTTTGGGAGAAAACCGGTAATCATCGCGCGTCAGCGAAATGGCAAATTCAGCGCTTTGGCAGCCACGTGCACACATCTCGATTGTACTGTTCAGTATAAAGCGGATACGGAACAGATCTGGTGTGCTTGCCATAATGGTTTATTCGATTTAACGGGTAAAAATATTTCCGGACCACCCCCAACACCATTGGCAAGGTACATTGTTGTGGTTAAAGATGATAAAGTCATAGTAACATTGGAGGAGATGATCTGATGGGTATATTTAATTGGATTAATGAAAGGGTTGATATTAGAGGTTTCAGCGAATTTGCTTTCAAGAAAAAAGTTCCTGTATTTTACGGGACAATATGGTATTACCTGGGAGGCGTTTCTCTGTTTCTCTTTGCTATCCAGGTAATGACAGGGATATTATTACTGCTCTATTATCAACCCGGTGCTGCAACAGCTTTTGAGAGTGTAAAATTTATTGTCAGCAAAGTAGCCTTTGGGTGGTTAATAAGAGAAGTACATGCCTGGAGCGCAAATTTATTTATCTTTTTCGCCTTTTTACACATGTTCACTGTCTTTTTTGCCAAAGCCTATCGTAAACCGCGGGAAATGACATGGTTTTCCGGGATGATTCTCTTAATCCTGGGAATGGCTTTTGGTTTTTCAGGTTATTTATTGCCTTGGAACGAATTAGCCTTTTTTGCCACAAAAATCGGATCTGATATTGCCGGGGCCGTCCCGTTTGTCGGTGATTTTTTATTAAGGTTATTGCGGGCTGGGGATGAAGTGACCGGAGCGACATTAACCCGTTTCTATGGATTTCATGTTGCGCTGTTTCCGGCGATTTTTACTGTTGTATTGGGGATTCATCTTGTCCTAGTCCAAGTACAGGGTATGAGTATTCCCCCCGAATTGGAGCGAATTCCGGAAAAGCATCGCCGTTACATGCCGTTTTTCCCAAATTTTGCCATGCGGGACGCTCTCTTATGGCTCATGGTTCTCAACGTGATCGCTTTACTTGCAGTATTTTTCCCTTGGGAATTGGGGACTAAAGCCGATCCATTGGCTTCAGCGCCTGCCGGCATCCGCCCGGAATGGTACTTTATGTTCATGTTTCAAACGTTGAAACTCATACCCGGACATATTTTCTTCATTGAAGGGGAGCTGTTTGGTCTGCTGCTATTTACCTTTGGTACAATATTCTGGTTCCTGGTGCCTCTACTAGACCGTAAAGCAGGTAAAGGTCAGCGCTCTCGTTTCTGGACCATTATTGGCGTTCTACTGATTGTTTACATGATAATGATGACTCTTTGGGGGTACTTAGTATGAAACATTCAAGTGTTGCTCTACTCATCCTGGTTATTGCAGCTGTCGCTTATACTGATATCCCTCTTACGTCGGATGCTTGTATTAACTGCCATCGGCTATTGGACGAAGAACTGGAGCCGGGAGAGCAAATTCTAAAAAACGTTTTTAAGGATATTCATTTGCAAGTGGGATTAAGCTGTGCAGACTGTCATGGCGGTAACCCCGATGCCTATGACGACGAAGATGAAGCCATGTGGGATGATCCTACCTTTAGAGGTGAGATTGCACGAATGGATCAACCCGAAATGTGTGGCTCCTGCCACTCAGATCCACAATATATGCGTCAGTATTCGGCAACTGTTAAAACCGACCAAATAGACCAATATTGGACGAGTCAGCACGGGATAAGCCTGCGTAATGGAATTGATAAAGTGGCCATTTGTACCGATTGCCATGGCGTCCATGGAATATATCCGGTAAAAGATCCCCGTTCTCAGGTCTATCCTTTGAATGTTCCTTCTACTTGCGCTCAGTGCCACAACGATGCTCAATATATGGGTGAGTTTAACCTACCCACAGATCAATTTTACCTGTATCGTACATCGGTTCATGGGAAAGCGCTTCTGGATCGGCAGAGTCTCAGTGCTCCCGCTTGCAATGATTGTCATGGGAATCATGGTGCCTTACCTCCCGATGTAGTACACATAGCCGATATTTGCGGCACTTGCCACGTAAATAATAATCGACTTTTTCAAAAAAGCCATCTTAAGAATATTTTTTTGAAGAGAGGATTTGGACAATGTGAAGCCTGCCATGGCAACCATGGCATCAAAAAACCATCGGATGAATATTTGAATTGGGAGCATGGAGCCGTATGCGTGCAATGCCATAAAAGCGCTGGGAATCCCAAGGAGTTAGCCGATTTGTTTTACCATACAATTGATAGTTTAAAACATCAGATTATTTTAGCAAAAGAGTTAGTGAGCCAAGCGGAACAGAAAGGTATGGAAATCTCAGACCTCTATTTTCCCTTGGAAGAATCCCAGAAAGTTTTAATTCAAACCCGTACCAGTATACACAGTTTCAATAAAGACTTGCTACTGGAAACGGTTAAGGATGGATTCAAGGCCACCGATGAGGCTATCCAAGGTGCATCAGCAGCCTTAATAGAATTTGATCAACGCCGCAAATGGCTGTTCATTTTCTCCCTGATTATCACTTTCTTAATAGTAGTGGTTTATTTTAAAATAAAGGATTTTGATCGCATGCAAAGAAATAAAAACCAATAAAAGAGAAATGAATATGGTTAAATACATAACAGCTATTCTAATCCTCACAAGTGTTGTTTGGGCTCAACAATTTGAATACATGGGAACTCATAAATGTAAAGCCTGTCATTCCAGCGCAAAGAAAGGAGCCCAATACAAGCTGTGGAAGGAAACGAAACATGCCAAGGCATATGACCTGCTTCTAACCGATGAAGCTAAACAGATCGCCGAAGCAAAGGGTTTAACAAATACGCCTGATAAAGCACCGGAATGTTTAGAGTGTCATACCGTTGGATATGGCGTCGGTGGATATGAAGTTAAAGAAGCGGAATTCTGGTCTCCAGCCGAAGATGATCGGAAGGGGAAGAAAGCCGCTAAACGAATGGAAAATCTGAAAAATATCGGTTGTGAAATTTGCCATGGTCCCGGCAGCGAATATAAGAAAAAGAAGACAATGGAGGCAATTTTCGCGGGTGAGGTTAAAGGGGTAGATTTTGGTTTACTAGAGGTGACCGAAGAAACATGCCTAAAGTGCCATAATAAGCGAAGTCCCTCATTTAAACCATTTGACTACGAAACTCGATTAGAAGAAATAGCCCATCCCTACCCACCCGATATGAAATAATAAAAACTGAAGGAGATATATATCACCGTTTATCAAATGACAACTGATGGTTACAGTATTTCCTCTTTTAATCCATCTTCATGATTATGAGACCTGCATATACTGTCATGAAGATGATGAAATACAGGTGATTCGCCATGGTGCTTCGCATTAATTGACCATCTAAGAAGATGATCTTGTTTGAACCTCTCTTTCCCGTTCGTCTTTGGAGGGAAAAGGGAGAAAAAAAAAGGGATATTAATTATGGATATTAATTTTTTCATATTACTATGTTAATCCTTCAGAAAGTTTTGCATTATTTATCGCCAGCTATATCATCCTGTTTATTGGATTTATCTTTTTTGTGGTTATCATTTTGGGAATGTTCTAATAGATGTAATCAGTGAAGAAAAAAGTTTTGAAATTCATTTTAGTGTTTAGCGGATTGTTCCTGGGATTGATCGTGGTGATTTTTTTATCTCTTGAATACACATCAAAACCTGCATTCTGCTCCACATGCCATTTTATGCAACCTTATGTGGATAGTTGGAAAACATCTACCCATTCAGAAGTCATGTGCACCGACTGTCATTTTCCACCAGGTTTGAAAGCCAAATTGAAGGGAAAAATTACAGCTGCGTCCATGGTGGTGAATTATTTTACTGGTGTGTATAAAAAAAGCAAACCCTGGGCTGAAATCGAAGATGCTAGTTGCTTGCGATCCGACTGTCATGAACAAGGACTTCTCAAGGGGAAAATATTATTTAATGAAGGGATTATTTTTGATCATGAGCCCCATGTGACCAAACTCCGCCGAGAAAAGAAACTGCGCTGTACCAGTTGTCATTCCCAGATCGTTCAGGGTGATCATATGACCGTCACGGAATCCACCTGTTTTTTATGTCATTTCAAAAACCAACCGAAAGATACCCGGATTGATGATTGTACGTGGTGTCATGAGGCACCCGTGGGTACAGATCCGGAACTCTTGTATGATCATACGTTTATTTTAAATCAGAAAATTGGTTGTAAGAAATGCCATGGCTCAATGCAAGTGGGAGACGGCGCAGTCACTGTTGAACGGTGTAGTTCCTGTCATGCAGAAATTAGTAAAATAGAACGAATCAATGAAGTTGAATTCATCCATCTGAACCATGTAACAAACCATAAAGTTGAATGCCAAAACTGTCATTCAATTATCCAGCATAAATCAGTTCCTAGAACTGAAGAAATCATACGGGATTGTCAATCCTGTCATGAAAATTCTCATCTGTCTCAGTATTATTTATTTTCCGGAACTGGAGGGAAAAATATCCCATCCCATCCTAATCCCATGTATGAAGGTGGATTAAATTGCCAAGCGTGTCATGTGTTTCATGGTTATGATGGTGACAGCAAGATTTTGGGACAAACAATGGAGGCCAAAGCAGAATCCTGTGAAATATGTCATGGGGAGGGATATAATAAAATCCTTGATCAGTGGGAAAAATTGATGTTGGAAAAAATGGAACGCACTGAACAGGCTTTATCAATTGTGAAAACTGAAATGCAAATGTCCTATGTGCAAAGCACTACAAGGCAGCAGGTAGAGACATTAGTAGAAGAGATTAGATTTAACTATCAATTAGTCAAAGATGGGAATATTGTTCATAATGTGGTTTATTCGGATGAATTACTATTATCCGTGCATAGAAACCTGAAAAGCGTTCTGAAGTCATTGAATTCACAAAAAACAATACCGGATATATCTTCGTATGGAAAAATTGTCCCCTCTGAATGCATCAATTGTCATTTCGGAATGGAGGATGTGACGGTTAGTGTTTTTGATATCAATTTTTCACACAATATCCACATTGTGAAAAACCATCTAACCTGTTCACAGTGCCATTCCAATCGTACGCAACATGGCGAATTGCTCGTGTCACGCAACGATTGCCTGTCTTGTCACCATACACAGGAAGAAAAAGATTGTCAGACGTGCCATGCACTGCAGGAAAGTATTTATTCTGGTTCAATTAGTTTAATCGATGGCGGTATGCCCGATGTTATGTAT
Source organism: Fidelibacterota bacterium (assembly GCA_022561485.1). Lineage (GTDB taxonomy): Bacteria > Fidelibacterota > Marinisomatia > Marinisomatales > TCS55 > JADFRD01. Next base: position 32,544 of record JADFRD010000015.1, read on the forward strand.
GAAGAAGATGTGACCTGCCGCGACTGTCATGAAAATGAATATGAAAAAATTGTAAAAAGCCCTGGAGGCTCCTGTATTTCCTGCCATGATGATGAATACCAAGATTGGGTGGATACATGGCAAAAAGAATCCAAAGAATTAATAGAAAACATAGAATTCAATTTGTCACGATTCGTTTATAATGATTTGAAAAATGATGAGCTAATGATTATTAACAATGTGAAATCGGGCATTGACAATATTCGAAAGGATAAAAGTTTTGGCGTCCACAATATTGAACTAATTCAGAAAGTCTTGGCTGAGTACACAAATCAATTGGTTAAAATAGGAAAAAAAATTATATACTGAAAATAAAAACATAATAAGTTAACGAAAAACCATACTTATAATGATAAAAAGATATTGATATCTTATTATATACAATGTAATTTTCTATATTGCTGAATCAAGTATAACACTTTGTAAATTTTTTTTTGAAGAATAAATAAGAAGTGAGGTAATTATCGTGAATCTGATTAATGCTAATAAATCTATTGCATTTTTAATTGTTATGGTTTTATCAGTTGTTGTTCTTATGACAATCCCTGGTTGTGAAGGCCCTAAAGGCCCCGCTGGTGCGGATGGTGTTGATGGTGTTAACGGTATTGATGGTACTGACGGCGATATATCGGGAGAGGCATGTTTGAGATGTCATAATGATGATAGGTTACTGGAAAAACGATTTGAATTAAACCAGCATGATCATGCTACCATGTCAAATTCGTTAAGCCGTGGAGGGCGTGCTAGTTGCGGACGGTGTCATTCTCACGAGAATTTCGTCAGTTTCTGGGTTGAAGATACCACTTATGATTTAACGTCAGTAACAGGTTTAACATGTAAATCATGTCACACGCTTCACGACACACCAATAGTTAATAATTTCTCTTTTGCAACACGCGTTGATGGTGATATTCCGTTCCTGACAGGTGGAACCGAAACATTTGGTACCAGTTCACCTTCTAATTTATGTATAGCTTGTCACCAACCACGGAGAGACTACACATATTATGATAGTACTCCGACTGACGCTACCGATGAAGTATCTATTACCAGTAGCCATGCTGGCCCACACTATGGAGTGGCCGGATCACTTATCTTTGGTAAAGGCGCTGATGATAGAAACGGTACTATCGCGCTTGATCAGGGTTCGATGGCTCACGCTTTTGCAGGTTGTGCTACCTGTCACATGGGTGATGATCGTCTCCATACTTTTAAACCAGATGTTGATAATTGTGTTGCTTGTCATTCTGACGCCGACGATTTTGATATGAATGGTATTCCGACAAAAATACAGAATGCGGTTCATGCCATAGAACTCGAATTTGTGACCATCGGAGCTTTGGAAGATGATGGTGAAGGTGGTTTTGATCAAACAGCTTCAAGTTCTGCCCCTACTGTTTTATCTGGTGTAGAATACTCCGCTTTTTGGAATTACCTGGTACTTCACAGTGATCACGGTAGTGCTTATCATAATCCTCCTTATGTGAAGGCAATAATCAATAATGTAGAAGAAAACCTGGGAATGACTCTAACTACTTGGGATTGATTGACTCATTATATGTTCCTTTTAAAGAAAAAGAGGGGAGCCATGTGGTTCCCCTTTTTTCTTTTAATGTATGATAATGCAACGCTCCAATAATATTCACTTTCACTAACAAAATTCCTTATCATAACCGGCATGTGGTATTCAGAGGATTATGTTGGTTAATTTATTAGCCTATTGCTTGGGTCATATGATACCGACTAAAAATAATACCCTCTATCAAGTACATAAAAAATTACCTGGGATACAAGACAGCCACTGAAATATTAAAGAAATAATAATATCAGCTATCTAACACTCGCAGCCAGCCTATGGCGGGTAAACTCCGGACGCCAAACTCGGGTAACATTAAAACCAATGTCAAAAAGTCACAAGT
>JADFRD010000016.1 GCA_022561485.1 Fidelibacterota bacterium
GAATGTCCGGGTTGCGGATCGTAGTCACATTGGCTCATAGTATGAAAGAGAATCATTCTAAATATGGAATTGCTTCACTTTGTGTTGGGCATGGTCAAGGTGTCGCAATGTTATTGAGGGGTGAGATTTAACCACATTACTATAATGCACAGAAAATCTTAAATGAGTGTTCTTTAAAAAAATTTAAAGATATGGGTTTAAAACAAATAGAATTGACTGTAAACGATTTTTCCCATCCCTTCCTAGTGGAATCTGATGAGACACTATTATTTACATTGAGAAACCGACTATACTTAACCGGAACCAAAGAGGGATGTAATCAAGGGACCTGCGGCAGCTGCACTGTGCTTCTGGATGGAAAACCGGTTTTATCCTGTATGACTCCAACTCTTAGATGTGTGGAGAAAAAAGTCATCACAATCGAAGGTATTAGTTCAGGAGAAAATTTGCATCCGGTGCAGAAATATTTAGTAAAAAACGGTGGACTGCAATGCGGATTCTGTACTCCGGGTGTGGTGATGACGGCTGTGCCCTTTCTTGAAGAAAACCCCGATGCTTCACGCAGAGAAATCAAAGAAGGTCTTTCCGGTAATCTTTGTCGTTGTACCGGTTATAAAAAAATTATTGACGCATTAGAGAATGCTGCGGCGGAAATGCGGTCATGAGTGGCTCCATAGGCAAACCAACCCCATTTATCGATGCGGTCCAGAAAGTCACCGGTCAGGCAATGTACGCTGACGATTATCGAATGCCAAATATGCTCTACGTCAGTTTTTTCAGAAGTACGGAATCTCATGCAAAAATTTCTAAACTTGATATTTCTGAAGCAGAATCATACCCCGGTGTATGTGCTGTTGCTATAGGAAAAGATATTCCAATTTCATTTGGTGTATTACCCATAAGTCCTGACGAAAATGCAATCGCTGTGGAAAAAGTTCGCTATAAAGGTGAAATCGTGGCAGCGGTGGCAGCAGAAACCATCAAAGCAGCCCGGGAAGCTGTGGAGAAAATCAAAGTTGTATATGAACCAATAAAGGCATTTTTCGATCCAAAGGATTCACTGGAAGTATGTGCGCCGGAAGAACAAATACACTCTCATACAAAAAATGGGAAAAATATTCATAAGACTGCCGAATTACGCTTTAACGAACCGGAAAAAGAATTAGAGATTGCTAAAAACAAGCAATCAGGATTCTTCAAGTTTGCTGGTGTAACCCACGCTTTTACCGAACCACATTCTACTCTGGCTATTTGGAACAGGGATGATACCCTTACGGTGATTAGCGCTACTCAGGTTCCTTTTTATCTACATAAAAATATATCGAAGGTACTTGGGATACCTTTGCACAAAATTCAGGTAAAAAAACCAACATTAGGAGGTGGGTTCGGCGGAAAAAGTGACCCATTTCCTCATGAAATAATCACTGCCTACCTCGCCAAGAAAACGAAACGACCTGTTAAATGCACTTTTTCCCGTGAGGAAGTATTCATCACTCATCACGGACGGCACCCTACCGAATTGTCCATGTCGGTATCGTGCGATGATGACGGTATAATTACAGCATTAGATACGGACATCATTATTGATGGCGGAGCGTATGGAAGTTTTGGCGTCGTAACATCCTATTATAATGGTGTGCTATTACAAGGGCCTTATAAGATTAATAAATTTGGTTTCAGAACACGGAGGACATACACCAATAAACATCAATGCGGCGCCATGCGTGGGCATGGAGCTGTTAATCCAAGGTATGCAGTTGAAGTTCTTCTGGATATGATGGCTCAGAGTTTAAATATGGACCCCTGTGATCTGCGAAATAAGAATTTTCTACCGGAGAATACACTCACTGTCGGTGAATTTAGAATTACCAGTAACGGTGTTCGAGAATGTCTTGAAGCAGTTCGAAGGAAGTCCGACTGGGATAATCGCTACGGTAAACTTCCCTTTGGACGAGGATTGGGTGTTGCCTGTGGATTCTTTATCAGCGGAAGTGCTCTGCCAATTATATGGAATCGATATCCCCAAACAGTGGTTCACGCCAAGCTGGATTTTGACGGAAGAATTGTCATGTTTAGCGGTGCCAGTGATATTGGCCAGGGAAGTGATACATTGCTGGTTCAAATTGCTGCTGAAGAATTAGGTATCTCCATGGAGTATGTTCAGGTAGAAACGGCAGACACAAAGATAACTCCTGTGGATCTGGGAAGTTATTCCAGTCGTGTAACATTTATGGTTGGGAATGCCGCTAAAACAGCCACGACGAAAGTCAGAGAAGAAATGGCCAAAGCCATATCAAAAGAAAAAGATGTTACTGCGGAAAATCTAATTTTTAATAATTGCCGTATCCATACCAAAGATAAATCCATCGATTTAAGTTGGGAAGAAGGTGTGGAAATTGCCCTGGCCGGCAGGGGTGCCTTCGTGGAAAGTGGATATTACATTTCCCCGAAGCTTGGTGGGGATTTCAAAGGTTCGGGCGCCGGATTGAGTCCTGCTTACAGTTTTGGCGCTTTCATTTCCGAAGTGGATGTAAACCCCAATACAGGCGCAGTAATCGTGACCAAAGTCTGGGGAGCGCACGATTGCGGGAAAGCCTTAAATCCGCTCTCTGTAGAAGGACAGATTGAAGGCAGTATTCACATGGGATTGGGTCAGGCTATCTCCGAGGAAATGCGGTATCATAATGGTCAACAGATAAATGCCAACTTCTTTGATTATCGTATTCCGTCAAGTTTAGATACTCCTGATATGGATATTACCATTATTGAATCAAACGATGCTGAAGGGCCCTATGGAGCTAAAGAAGCCGGAGAAGGCCCTATTCATCCGGTATTACCGTCCATTGGTAATGCTATTTATGATGCAGTGGGTATCCGCATGATGGAACTGCCCATCACGCCGGAGAAGGTCTTATCAAAAATGAAGGAGAATGCATAATGGATTATTACCATACTCCTTCAACGGTGGACGAAGCGTTAACTATCGCAGGAAAACTATCAGGGAATTATACTTTTTTTGCAGGCGGAACCGATATTCAGAACTATCGCAAACAGCAGCTTGATACGAATGAATATGTCATCGACTTAAGCGAAATAGAAGAATTAGACTCCATAACGATTGTTGACGGAGCCCTTCACCTAGGGGCCATGACTACATTGGACAAGATAGTTTCTTCTGACGAAATTCAGAACCATTATCCGATCATCGCTGAAGCTGCAAAGACGGTGGCGACTCCTGTACTGCGCAAGACTGCAACCATCGGTGGAAATCTCCTGGTAACAAACAGATGTACATTTTACAATCAATCACAAGAATGGCGCGATGGCGTGGGTTCTTGTCTTCGAGATGTGGGAGATATTTGTCAGGTCACAGGTGGAAAGAATGATTGTTATTCTCGGAATGTTTCCGATACAGCAACAGCGCTGATTGTACTTGGCGCGGAAATAACATTAATGACGCCTAATGGAATTATACAAAAATCACTCAAAGATATATACCTGCCATGTGGTATCAAATTCCACGATTTGGAAGAACGGTGTATTCTGACTCAAATATCTGTGCCTATAGAACCAAAAAAATGGTGGTATAAAAAATTACGGCTACGGAAAACTCTGGATTTTACATCATTAACAGTTGCCGCAACAATTGATACCGCTGGGATAGCCCGTGTGTGTTTGAATGGTGTTTCTATGTCACCTATTCTCATAGAAAAACCGCTCAAAGAATTGACGCTGGAAGGACTCATCAGTATAGCCCGGAAGAATTGCAAGACAGTTGACAATGATTTGATGCCGTTAAAATATAGGCGGGAAATGATTAATGTATATTTAAAAGAGTGGTGGAAGAGTTTTCGTTAAGCCCTTGTTGGTTTGTTTTTACATGCCCCCGCCATAAATGAATTGGTAATTATTTCAATATTACAAATGTTTTGGATAGGCTTGATAAATGATTGTATTATTAATTAAAATAGTATATACTAAAGGTATATACTTAAGGTGATTCCATGTCAAAAGCCATATCTGTAAAAATTAAAGATGATATTTTTAACGAAATTGAAGAAATTGTTTCAAAATTAAACATACCACGCAATTCATACATCAACCTTGCATTGAAATATTTTAATCAATTAAATCGGAGAAAATTTCTAAAAGAAACATTTGCTGAAGAATCGATGTTGGTTCGGGAGAACTCACTTCATATTTTGGAAGAATTTGAACAGTTTGAAGAATCTATTAGAGAATGAACATCCGAAAATTTTGTGTGTATACCGCAGATTTAAATCCGCAAATGGGAACAGAACCCGGCAGGGTTCGTCCGGTAGTAGTAATACAGACAAATCTTTTGAATGATGTTCATCCAAGTACTGTTATTTGCCCAATAACGACAAATATTATTCAGAAAACAAAATTATTACGAGTACATTTGAAAAAAGGTGAGGGTGGATTAAAAAAGAACTCCGATATTCTAATTGATCAGGTACGGGCAATAGATAATCGACGATTTATTGAGCATTTAGGGGAAATAAACACTGTTCATAAACAACAAATTTTAACCAATATTGGTCTACTTATTTTAGAGTAAAAGAAATTAATAATTCATGATGCATAGACTTAAATACCTCACAGCCGGTGAATCCCACGGACGAGGTCTGTTGGGAATATTAGACGGTATGCCCGCCGGATTGGAGATTACAGAAAATTATATTGGTGATCAGCTTGTCCGTCGTCAAATGGGTCATGGTCGCGGCGGACGAATGAAAATTGAAACAGACCGGGCTGAAATCTGGTGCGGTGTACGCCATGGGAAAACGCTTGGTTCTCCTGTTGGTCTTCTCATTCATAATAAAGACTGGGAAAACTGGACAAAAAAAATGTCGGTGGAACCTATAGATGATCATATTAACAAAGTGACACTCCCCCGTCCTGGTCACGCCGATTTAGCCGGTATTCAAAAATATGGATTTGATGATATCCGCAATGTATTGGAACGGTCATCCGCGCGAGAAACCACCATGCGTGTTGCGCTTGGGTCTGTATGCAGAAAGCTATTGGTGGAAGTCGGAATCGAAGTTGGCAGTCGTGTTATCCAAATTCATCATGTGAAAGATGACACTCCTGTTTTTGAAGATTTATCCCCAGACCAATTAAATAAAATAGCCGATAAATCACCCGTTCGGTGTTTAGATAAAAATACTGCAATCGCCATGATGAAAACCATCGATGAAGCCAAGGCCAATGGAGACTCGGTTGGCGGACTTTTTGAAGTGGTTGCCACGGGGCTTCCATACGGACTAGGTTCCTATACCCAATGGGATCAAAAACTCCATGCTCGCATAACCGGTCTTATGATGAGCGTCAATGCCTTCAAAGGGATTGAAATTGGCAGCGGATTTTCCAGCGGGACAAAATTTGGCAGTGAAGTTCATGATGAAATCGGCTGGGATGGTGAAAAATTTACCCGGTATTCCAACAACGCCGGCGGCATCGAAGGCGGCATGAGTAACGCCCAGCCAATCGTTTTGAGGATGGTCATGAAACCGATCCCAACGCTAATTAGGCCTTTGCGATCAGTGGATATTCATACCAAGGAGGAAAAGGATGCCTACAAGGAACGTACCGATGTCTGCGCGGTTCCGGCTGCTTCCATTATCGCTGAAAGTATGCTTTGCTTTGTGTTGGCAGATGCATTGCTGGAAAAATTCGGTGGTGATTCCATGGATCAGCTCAAAGCACATATGAAAGCCACAGCGAAATATTAAAAGGTGTTCTGGTATTTTGGTCTTTGTGTGTTTACATGTATTTGCTTCGTACTATTCTTCAGTTCTAAAAACTTGAATACTTGAACACCTGAATACCTAAACACAAATTTTACATGAACACTGGAAATATTTTTTTAATTGGCATGATGGGCTCAGGGAAATCCACTGTTGGCAAACTGTTAGCTGAAAAAATGCAAATGACCTTTATTGATTTAGATGAAATCATAGAAACAAACGCCCGAAAAAGTGTGCGTGAACTATTTGAACAAGAAGGTGAGTCTCATTTTCGGAAGTTGGAATCAGAAGCACTGGTAAATATAAAAAAGGAGAATTCAGTCATTGCTTGCGGCGGCGGAATTATTTTGGATAAGTTAAATCGAAATAAGCTTCAATCTTCAGGAAAGGTTGTTTATCTTCAGTTGTCCATTTCTAAATTGACAAAACGGCTTCAATCTTTAAACGATCGTCCATTATTGGAAGGAAAAGAGATTGAAAAAGAACTGAACCGAATTTGGGATAAACGGAAAGAATTATATGAAGGCGTGGCTCAAATGACCATACAAGTTGATAAACAAACACCTGAACAAATTACCAAATTCATCATTGATAAATTAAACCAATGAAAACAATTCAAGTAAATCTTGGCCAGCGCTCCTACCCGATCCATGTAGAATCCGGATTATTAAAAGAAATTCCCTCTATTTTATCCATAAAAAATCAAGGACAAAAATGGGTTATCATTGCTCAACAAGGCATCATTGATCGATATGGAAACGCATTGAGCGATCAGTTATCTGAAGCGGGTTTTGACACGTTAACAATAGATATCCCAACGGGTGAAAAGGCAAAAAGTTTTGATGAATACCAGATTATTTTGTCCCGCATGGTGGAAGCCGGCTGCGATCGCTCATCTATAATTCTTGCATTGGGTGGCGGCGTTACCGGTGATTTAGCCGGGTTTGCAGCAGCAACGTTCATGCGCGGGGTAGATTATTTTCAAATTCCCACAACACTATTGGCAATGGTGGATTCTTCCATCGGTGGGAAAACGGGAATCAACATTGCTGAAGGGAAAAACCTTATCGGTGTAATTCATCAACCAAAAGCAGTACTCATTGATCCCGAAATTCTTCATTCTCTGCCAAAAGAAGAAATCACTTCAGGTTTGGGTGAAATCATAAAATACGGCGCTATTCGGGATAAGGCTTTCTTAACTAGTATTTCTTTATGGCTAGATGATATTAATACTTTCCCATTTGAAAAAGCCATTATTCGCTCATGTGAAATTAAAGCAGCTATTGTTTCCAAGGACGAGCGGGAAGGCGATTTGCGGCGGATACTCAATTTTGGACATACAATCGGCCACGCATTGGAAGCTTATTATGGATATGGTGAAATGCGGCATGGTGATGCGGTTTCTTATGGAATGATCTGCGGCGGATGGATTTCAAATCAGCTTGGTTATTTATCGAAACATGACTACCAGAATTTAAAAGATATTATTCAAAAACTTCCTTTACAATCACTCAATAAATTTGATCCTAATCAAATTATTTCTTTTATTAAAAATGACAAAAAAATAATATCGGGACAATTGCATTTTGTCATTTTAAATGGATTAGGATCGGCTGCAATAACAAAGAATGTTGCTCATGATATAATACTTGAATCCTTAAAGGAAATTCAATGAAAATACTCATTATCAACGGTCCAAACCTGAACTTACTAGGAAAACGTGAGTCTGATATTTACGGCAATGAAACATTAACAGATCTTGAATCATGGCTGGCAGCCACGCCGGAAGCAAGTTCACATGACATTGAATGGTTTCAGTCCAATCATGAAGGTGAGATCATTGATATAATTCATGATGCTATGAAAAACACTGATGGGATAATAATAAATCCTGGAGCCTTTACCCACTATTCATACGCCATTCGAGATGCAATTGCTTCCGTAAATATTCCAACAGTGGAAGTTCATTTAAGCGATATAGAAAATAGAGAAGCGTTCAGAAAAGTTTCCGTTATAAAAGATGTGTGCATTGATCAGATTAAAGGATTGGGAAAAACAGGTTATTTAAAGGGTCTTGCAGTCCTGACAAAACACATTCCAGATTAAAATACTTTCAATAATAAAATATAAATACAAAAATATTTGTTTTGCTACCGAATCAAATTAATCTCTACTTTCCCTGCCACATTATGAACATGCAACGCCAACATCACCATCATCATTGTCCTTTTACTCAAGAAGGAAGGTCTCGCGGAGCTGCATAGTTTTAAGCAAAAAATTTAAACCAAAAAAGCCCCCCGGCCTTTCCGGGGGGCTTTTTTTTACAGAAAGATCACAAATGAATAAACAATTAAAAATTGGTTTACCTAAAGGCAGTTTACAAGAAACAACCCTTAAACTGTTAAAAAAAGCAGGATGGAATTTCACCTTGTCAAGCAGAGCATTAAAACCCTATTGCGATGATTCGGAATTAGAAGCATGGCTTATCCGAGCACAGGAAATGTCGGTTTATGTTGAACAGGGCGTTTTCGATATGGGGATTACAGGCAAAGATTGGATAGAAGAAAATGAATCGGATGTTGTGGAGGTATGTGAGCTGATTTATGCAAAATCCTATATGCGTCCTGTTCGCTGGGTATTAGCTGTTCCGGAAAATAGTACGATTCAATCGGTGAAAGACTTGGAAGGAAAGCGAATCAGCACTGAAGTGGTCAATATTACCCAAAAGTATTTAAATAAAAATAACGTAAATGCTCATGTAGAATTTTCCTGGGGAGCCACGGAAGTAAAACCGGGTATTTTGGTTGACGCTATTGTCGAAGTTACTGAAACAGGTTCATCCTTAAGGGCGAATAATCTACGCATTGTTGATACCGTCATGGAATCCAGCACACGGCTAATTGCCAATAAAGAATCCTACCAAGATGCCTGGAAAAAGAAAAAGATCGACAATATTGCTCGTTTGCTCCAGAGCAGTATCCTGGCTGCAACCAGAGTCGGACTGAAAATGAACGTCAGTAATGAAAAACTGGATTCGCTTTTATCTGTCCTGCCGGCTATGAAAAAACCCACCATCAGTCAATTAACCAATGGTTCAGGGTCAGCGGTAGAAATAATCGTAGAAGAAAATATCGTGCGGGATTTTATACCGCTCTTACTAGAAAATGGTGCAACGGATATTATTGAATACCCCTTGAATAAGGTGATTCCCTGATGGTTCAATTACTCAAAGAAAAACTACAATTATTAAATTGTGTAGAAAAACACCGGTCAACATTTGCATCGGACTCCCTTATGGTACAAAAAATAATTTCAGTCATTAGTGAAAAGGGTGATAAAGGTGTTCGGGAATTCACCAACAAATTCGACGGTGTTGACGTTTGTGATCTGCGCGTTTCCGACGAAATGCTATTGGATGCCAAAATTCAATCAGATTCCAAATTACAGAAGGCGGTACTGCAAGCATCTGACAATATTCGTTTATTCCATGAAAAACAATTGCCCGAGGGATTTGATATTAGACAAAGTGACGGCACAAAAGTGTCTTTTCGCTGGCGGCCAATTGAACGAGTTGGGGTGTACATACCAAGCGGGAATTTTCCACTATTCTCCACAGTACTCATGAATGTTATCCCCGCCCAGGTGGCAGGAGTAAAAGAAATTATTGTTTGTACACCACCTGGAAAAAACGGATTGCCAAATCCAGCAATAATGGAAGTATGCAGAATGCTTGGTATCAAAAACGTTTTTCAAGTTGGGGGAGCCCAGGCCATTGCTGCCATGGCGGTTGGAACAGAATCTATCCCAAAAGTAGATAAAATTGTCGGTCCCGGGAATCGATACGTCGCCGCAGCTAAACAGATTGTATCAAACCGGGTTGGAATAGACATGATCGCAGGGCCTACAGAACTGGTCATTATTGCTGACGAAACAGCCGATCCAAACTGGATAGCTGCCGATCTCATATCTCAAGCTGAACATGACACCGATGCCCTAACAATATTATTAAGTCCGGATAAATCCATTATCGAAAAGACCATTTCCAAAATACAGTCGCTATTAGAGCATCTGGAAACAAAAATAATTGCAGAAGAATCACTGCAAAATAATGGATTTTCTTTCAAGGCAGAATCGCTGGATGAGTGTATTGACCTGTCCAATATAATTGCTCCCGAGCACGTGTCGCTTCACGTTGTAGAACCGGAGACATATCAGGATAAACTGATTGCCGGCGCTATTTTTCTTGGGAGTGAAACACCCGTGGCTTGGGGAGATTACTGGGCAGGACCCAACCATACATTACCCACATCCGGAGCTGCAAGATACAAGGGTCTGTTAAGCGTATTTGATTTCCTGGTCTCCTATTCAATTATTCAGGCCAAGGATGCAGACCTTTTAAGTTTTGACGCTGTTATTTCCATGGCAGAAGCAGAAGGACTGGCGGGACATGCATTATCCGCAAAATTGCGAAAAGGAGATGATTCATGATTGAGAAGTGGATTCAAGCCGATGTATTAAGTCAGCCCCCCTACCAAGTAAAAACAACGAAATTTCAAATCAAGTTGAATCAGAATGAATCTCCCTGGGATTGGCCGGCAGATATCAAAGAAATAATCAGCCGACGTATTTTATCCTGTGGCTGGAACCGCTACCCCGATCTAATCCCAGTGGAATTGAGAGAAAAAATAGGCGTTTTATGCAATGTCTCAAAAGACAGTGTAATCATTGGTAAGGGGTCAAATGAAATTCTGCAGGCAATCTTTACAGCGGTAATTCGCCCCAAGGATTCTGTGTGTACCTTATCCCCTTCCTTTGCTGTTTACAAAATGCTCGCTGAACAAAAAGGCGCCCAGATAAACGTATCTAATTTGAGTTCTTCTTTTACCATCGATGAATCCGACCTTAAAAAGAAAGCATCAAAATCGAAACTAACCATCATCTGCAACCCAAATTCACCTACGGGAACACTTTTACCTGTTTCAGTCATTGAAGATATTCTGAATAATACTTCCGGGCTGGTTGTTGTTGATGAAGCATACGTGGATTTCTCCGGCGTGACTGCTGTGGAGCTTTTGACTTCTCACCAAAATCTGATTATTACCAGGACATTTTCTAAAGCATTCTCTTTGGCTGGTTTTCGAATCGGTTATGGATTGATGGATAAAGACTTGGCAACTGAAATCCAAAAGTGCCTGCTGCCCTTTAACATCGACATGCCCTCCATCATTGCGTTGGAAACCATTTTAGATCATCATGAATTGGTGCAAAATAGAGTAGAACAAATTATTAAAGAAAGAGATCGACTGATTCAAGAATTGAATAAAATTGACGGCATTTTGGCCCAAGACTCACATTCTAATTTTTTCCTGTTAAAAACCAAATTTGGGGCAGAGAAAACATTCAATATTTTGGCCGAGAAAGGGATTTTAATCCGGGACGTATCTTCATATCCAGGTTTAGAATCTTATAGTAGAATTACGGTAGGGAAACAGGATGAAAACGAAACATTGATCCGTGCTTTCAGGGAGATGCTGTGAAATACGACGCTTTCATATTTGACGTGGACGGAGTGCTATTGGATACGAGTACATCCTTTAATCAAGCTGTTTTGTTGGCTGTGAAAACTGCTACCGGGTCAAATCGTTTTACAAAACATTTCATCTCAACACTAAAAGGAATTCCCGGATTTAATAATGATTGGAACGTAGCTATTGCAGGTGCAGCATGGATTGAGTCAGGCGATTCTGTTCCGTTCAGCGAATTTGTCAATAGATTAAACCGTTATGGCGGTGGATTGAAAGCGCTGAAAAAAATAATCTCTTCTTTATCAGTATCATTTCAACAATCTATTACAAAACTGGTCATGGAGGCATACGGCGGCACATCGGCATGCAAACAACTCTATGGCTTTGAGCCGGAAACCATCCACATCGAGGGGACATGGAAAAATGAAACTGCCTTTATTTCTCCTGAAAAAATTCGGCCTTATCTCCCAATTTCAGGCATTGTTTCCGGAAGAAACAGAACAGAGATGGATTTGGCATTTAAGCTCCTCGGTTGGGAAATACCTGCACAACGGGTTGCCATTTCGGATGACGCTCAACTTGATAAACCAAATCCAAAAAAATTAATAAGTATTATAAATACCATGGGAAGTGAAAATCCTGTTTTTTTGGGTGACACAAGGGACGATATGGAACTTGTAAAAAACGTTGTAAGGGAAACGGGTAAACAAATGGATTTTTGCTGTGTAGGGAATCAGAATGGGATTAATAATTTTGATTACCAAGTTGAGACTGTTTTACAATTTTTTGAGAAAATGGAGACTGCTAATGGTTGACATATCACGGAAAACGAATGAAACAAATATTCAATTATCATTAAATATTCGTGGGCAAAAACATATTCAGGTTGAAACAGGGATAGGTTTCTTTGACCACATGCTCGCCTCTCTCGCTTTCTGGGCAGGATGGAACTTGAATTTAAAATGTCAAGGAGATATTGTGGTAGACACCCATCATACGGTAGAAGATGTGGGACTCTCGCTGGGCAGCGCTTTTTATAAGGAATGGTCGCAGAATACCAATATAGTACGAATTGCCTATGCGTTTTGTCCCTTGGATGAAGCATTAACCCGAGTTGTCGTTGATGTCTGTAACCGGCCCTACAGCACATTTGATGCTGAATTCAAAGTGGAAAAGGTTGGTGAATTTGAAACGTCTGTGACGGGGCATTTTTTCCGTTCATTTGCCCAGGAAGCACGTATAACACAACATATCCGTGTACTGCACGGAGAAAACGCCCATCACATGATTGAAACTATGTTCAAGGGGCTGGGTCTGGCATTGCGCCGGGCGTGTACGTTAACGGATGATGGTACGCAATCAACGAAAGGCATTTTATGACTTCGGCACAAGTTAGCGGTAGCGATTGCATGATACTCAATCTTCTTGTCGTATCAATAAACCCCTCTCTATTTCTCCCCTATTACAGGGGAGATGGTCAGCGAATTCCATTTTTAAACCTTTTATTTTCCCCTGTCACAGGGGAAACACAAAGGGGTCAAAAAATACACACCCCTATCCCGACTTGCTCCAATTTATTTATTCTAACCGGGGCCATGCCTTCATTTCATTCTGGCGGGCAGGCGGACAACTAACCGATGTTGGTTTAATATGATTGGTATTATTGATTACGGAATAGGCAACATTGGATCGTTAACCAATGCATTCCGGTTTTTGGATATTCCCTGCATTTATTCCGGGGATCAGAAGAAACTATCGGAATGTGATCGGTTGATCCTTCCTGGAGTAGGCGCTTTTCAGCCGGCAATGGATGTGCTAACAACCCTGAAATTAGACAGGTTTATTCAAAATTGGGCAATGGACGGAAAACATCTTTTGGGAATTTGCCTGGGCATGCAGCTTCTTTTATCCGAAAGTGAGGAAAATGGGTTGACGTCGGGATTGAATATTATTCCCGGAAAAGTAATACCCATAAAAGGAGGCTCCAGAAAAATCCACATTGGCTGGAATCAGGTAAAACCAGTGGGGGATCATTCAATCGTCCCAAGTAAAGGGTACGCTTACTTCGTACACTCGTACGCTTCCAAACCGGCCAATAAAACACATATTGCCGCCCAAACGAAATATGGTGAATTATTTGCATCTGTGATTCAAAAAGGAAGCGTTATCGGAGTGCAGTTTCACCCTGAAAAATCCCAGGATTATGGCATGGATATTTTAAGGAGGTTTTCGGTTGAGCCATTTTAAAGTCATCCCCGCCATTGATCTTATAGACGGGAAATGCGTCCGCCTTATACAAGGGGATTACTCACAGAAAACCATTTACAATACTGATCCAAAAACGGTCGCTAATCAATTTCTTGATGCCGGTTTTGATTTTGTTCATGTAGTGGATCTTGATGGAGCGAAAGCCGGAAAGCCCATGAATCTCTCAACGGTTGAAAAAATCGCATCTACAGGAATCACCATTGAACTGGGAGGAGGGCTTCGCAACGAAAGCCATTTAAAACAGGCAGTCAACGCCGGGGCAAAAGACCTAATTCTTGGAACAAAATTATTGGATCAAGGACCAGTGATAACGGAATGGACAAAACTGTTTCCCGGGCGTCTGGTGGCAGGGATTGATGCAAAAAATGGACTGGTTGCTGTTCACGGCTGGGGGAAAACCTCATCCATTACCGCAGTGGAATTGGTGAGAAAAATCGAATCCTTGGGCTTCAGCCGGGTGATCTATACAGACATTCAAAGGGATGGTATGCTGTCAGGCCCAAACATTGAACAGTTGAAATCCATCGCCGAGATTACAAAATTGCCTGTGATTGCCTCCGGTGGTGTGAGTTCATTTGAAGATATTGAGAATATTAAATCCTTGGTTGATCTGGGTGTGGAAGGTGTCATTGTGGGGAAAGCGATTTATGAAGGGAAATTAACTCTCCAGGAGTTAATCCAATGTTAACGAAGCGAATTATTCCCTGCCTGGATGTGAAAGACGGTGAAGTGGTAAAAGGTGTTCATTTCGTTAACCTCACCCCTGAAGGCGATCCTGTAGAATTGGCGTCAAAATATTCAGATGAAGGAGCCGATGAATTGGTATTCCTTGACATTACTGCCACCTTGGAATCCCGAAAAAATGTTGTTGAACTTGTTAAAGAAGTTGCTAAATCAGTGTTTATACCCTTTACAGTTGGCGGCGGTATTCGCTCTTTGGATGATATTTCAGAACTGCTGGATGCAGGTGCGGATAAAGTTTCCATCAATTCAGCTGCATTAAAAAATCCCGATTTACTCAATGAAGCATCCAGAAAATTTGGCGCCCAGTGCATTATGCTTGCTGTGGATGTAAAATTCAACGGCCGTTCCTGGAATGTCCATTCCCATGGCGGCAGCAAGCCATTAAACATAGATGCAATTCAGTGGATCAAAGAAGGTGAAGACAGAGGCGCCGGAGAAATTTTACTGACGAGCATGGATGCCGATGGAACGCAATCCGGCATCGACCTGGTCATTACACAAACAGTGAGTCAACAAGTGTCCATACCTGTTATTGCTTCCGGCGGTATTGGAACACTCGAACATTTTAAAGATGCTTTTGAGATTGGCCTGGCAGATGCGGTATTGGCAGCATCGGTATTTCACCGGGATATTCTGCCCATTTCAAAAGTGAAAAATTTTCTAAAACAAAATGGGTT
Source organism: Fidelibacterota bacterium (assembly GCA_022561485.1). Taxonomy (GTDB): domain Bacteria; phylum Fidelibacterota; class Marinisomatia; order Marinisomatales; family TCS55; genus JADFRD01. The sequence continues at coordinate 14,989 of JADFRD010000016.1, forward strand.
AGCTGTACGTTAAATGTGGAGAACAAAATGAATGTAACTGGTCTGTTACAGGTAAAAAGTAAAATAAAAAAGATCCAAAACCCAAGAACCAAGAACCAAACATTTTCGTTTTTCGACGATTTATACAATTTTGGATTTTGGGATTTGGACTTTGGTTCTTCATGTTCCTACCCATATATGAGGCATTATTAATGAATAACATTGAAGAAGGAAGAGATCTGCAAATAGATTTCTTAAAACTGAAACAGATTACCAAAATTAAAGAAAATGTAATTCCTGTTGTCGTTCAAAATGCTGAAACAGGAGAAGTGCTAATTGTAGCCTACGCCAATCAAAAAGCGCTGGATTATACACTGAAAAATAATGTAGCAGCATTTTGGAGTACATCGCGCAATGAATTATGGGTAAAAGGAAACACTTCCGGTGAAATACTAAATTTAGTGGACGTCCGGGTTAATTGTGATCAGAATTCATTATTGTATCGGGTCCTTCCGACAAAAAAGAATGCATGTCATACAAACAGATCAACATGTTATTATAGAAAAATTTCAGATGAAAATTTAGAATTTGTCGAATACTAATTCATATTAATGGAATTAACAAATTGAGGAAAAAATGTTAGATAATAATCAAAATAATAAAAGAGTTTATCACAGTCTTATGGATTTAATCGGCAACGTAAATAATCCAACTCCTATTATTATTCTTAGCGATCGAATTAATCCCTTTCCAAATTTTACCATTGGAGTAAAGTTGGAAAAATATAACATCTTTGGTTCCATCAAAGACCGGGTTGCATTGAAGATGATATTGGGTGCAAATATTGCACCGGGGCAATCCATTCTCGAAGCATCATCCGGGAATACAGCAATTGCGTTGGCTTGTCTTGGAAATGCTTTAGGTATCCCGGTAGAAATTGTTGTCCCCGAAAAAATACCGGAAGAAAAGAAAAAATTACTCAAATTATTAGGTGTCACTGAATTATGGGAAGCGGAAGATGCATTATGCCCCTTATTTCCAGATGAAGGCGCCCGTGGACTGGCAAAAAGTTTGGCAGAAAGCCCAGCTTATAAAAATAAATATGTCTATTTAAACCAATATGAAAATGAACTGAATATTGAAGCACATTACCAATCAACTGGGCCTGAAATATGGAATCAGCTCAATGGAAAGGTTGATTATTTCTTTGCCGGATTTGGAACATGTGCAACGATTACAGGAGTCGGAAGATTTTTAAAAGAAAAAAATCCGAATGTGAAAATTATTGGTGTAGAACCGGCACGATCCGATCATAAACTACCCGGAATGAAAAAAATATCGGAATTGGCTGAAGAGTATGTACCCGGTATCTTTGATAAATCCATCATTGATGATATTATTGAGGTGGACGACGATGATGCGTTCCAGACGGGAATTATGCTTGCACGGAAGGGGGGGTTATTGGTGGGGCCTACCACCGGCGCCATCGCCTATGCTGCCCTTAAATATGGCGAAACAGAATCAGGAGTCGGTGTGATGGTGTCGCCGGACGATGCATTTAAATACACCAGTTTTTATGAGCCATATTTAGACAAGGAATCTGAATATAGCATGGTTAAAAATCAATAAATCCAAAATCTCAAACTGAATCTGGGTGCAAAGCTTTAGGAGCTGACCACTACAAAGTTCGTTGTAACCGGGGAGGGTCATATTCGGGAATAATATTTAAAAAAAACTTTGCGAAAGTTAAACTTGTCCGACTACCAGCGAAAACTTCCGCAAAGTTCTGTTTTATTCTATTTTAAAGCTCCGGAAAACTCCACTAATCGATGGATAAGGGGAAGGTAAAAATTCTTCATTATTCAACATATTCTGCTATCTTCATATCTGTTTTGATTAAATCATTCACAACCTTGGAAATGTCAGAATTTTTCCTCTCGGCTATACTTTCTACAAAAGACAGTGTTTTGGGTTCAAGATACACGGGAATGTTCTGTGTTGCATTTTTATGATAGAACTTGCCTCTTTCCCCTTTTGAAAAATCGTATTCTTTTTCATATTATAACTCTCTGTTTGGCTCTGTTCTATTGTGATGCCCTCCATAATATGCTGAAAACCAAGAACTTAATTTTCATTTATTTGTTAAAAACCAAAGATATATGAATTTACTCCCTATTTTTGTCGGCCTTCCGTGAATAGTATTTTTCAGATAATCTTCCTTTGGATTATACAGTGTACGAAACGTACACCTACACAATCAGCTTCCATCAACAAAACCAAGGGGGTCGCCCCGACCAACGGTGCGGGATTGTAAACTTCTCTGCCGGCGGATCGGACCGCGATGACAGAATTATTATTTGTTTTTAAATAATATCCACAAAAAATATGTCATTGCGAACCACGTATACGAAGTGTAGTGGTGTGGCAATCACCTTCCATTTGTATTTTCAAAAGGCATTGAAAAAATGCCGTCCAATTAATTTATTAGAACATTTATTTAATACATATGTGATTAAGAATGAAATTCCTGAATAGATTTCACTTCAATTTTACTTCCACCCAGCCGGATGGCGCGGACGGCTGCTTCTGCTCCGGAGAGGGTCGTGATTGTTAAAATTCCCTTTTGAATACAGGCGCGCCCAATGGCTTCTTCGTCATATCGCGATTGAGCCCCTAATGGTGTATTTATCACCATTTGAATTTCACTGTTTTTAATGGCATCCACCACATTTGGCCGCCCTTCACCTACTTTGAAGATGGATTCCGATGGAATACCATTCCGGTTGAATTCTTGAGCCGTTCCTGCTGTGGCAACAATCTCAAATCCAATTTCAAAAAGGTCCCGCGCCAGGGGAATTGCATTCATTTTATCCTGATCATTGACAGAGATAAACACTTTTCCACTTTTCGGGATATGACTTCCTGCACTTATGGTGGCTTTTTTGAATGATTCGCCAAAGGTGTTTGAAATTCCCATTACTTCCCCGGTAGATTTCATTTCCGGACTCAAAAAAATCGATTCTTCCGGGAATTTATTGAACGGCAAGACGGCTTCTTTCACAGCAATATGATTAATGTTATCCCAAGGCTTTAAATCCATCTCTTTGAGTTTAGCTCCTACTGCCAGTTTTACCGCTATTCTCGCCAGGGGAACATTCGTCGCCTTACTCACAAAAGGAACTGTCCGGCTGGCCCTGGGATTGACTTCCAGCACATATACCTGTTCCTCCTTATAAGCAAATTGCAGGTTAATCAGACCAATGACATTTAATTCCAAAGCGAGGATTTTTGTAATCCGAATAATCTCTTCCATGGTTTTGGTGGTAATCCTGTATGGAGGAAGCACACAGGCAGAATCACCGGAGTGTATACCGGCTTCTTCAATGTGCTGCATGATGGCGCCAATGTGGACAGTTTCCCCATCACACAAGGCATCCACATCAAACTCAAATGCGTCTTCCAAAAATTCATCAATTAAAATGGGGTGCCCTTCGGTCACATCTGCAGAGCGGGCGATGTAATCAATTAACTGTTCCTTTGAATACACAATTTCCATGGCTCTGCCGCCCAGCACATAACTGGGGCGAGCCAACACAGGATAACCGATCCCTTCTGCCACGTTTATCACTTCGTCCAATGTTCTTCCTGTACCATATTTCGGGCAGGTCACATTTAACTTATCTAAAATTCGGCCAAATTTTTCCCTGTCTTCCGCCAAGTCAATACTTTCCGGTGATGTACCTATAATGGGCACACCGGCATTTGCCAAAACATTGGCAATTTTCAGCGGTGTCTGTCCGCCGAATTGAACCACCACCCCATCCGGTTTTTCAAACTCGACAATATTGAGTACATCTTCAAATGTCACCGGTTCAAAGTACAGCCTATCCACCAAATCAAAGTCTGTACTTATTGTTTCCGGATTGCAGTTGACCATTATGGTTTTGTAGCCCAAATCCTTTAATCCAAAAACGGCCTGTACACAGCAATAATCAAACTCGATGCCCTGTCCGATGCGGTTGGGTCCACCCCCGAGAATCATGATTTTTTTCCCTTTCAATGGTTCGATTTCATTTTCTTCATCATATGTTGAGTAGCAATAGGGTGTCTTTGCTTCAAATTCTGCAGCACAAGTATCCACTATTTTATAAGCTGGAAGCACATTTTCATTCTTGCGCAAAGATCGGATTTCCATCTCTGTTTTCCCCGTCATACGACTAATCTGCTTGTCCGAAAAACCGTTTTGTTTTAATTCCCGCAAAGACATGGAATGTTGTGTTTCCGCCAACATTTTAATTTGATTTAAAAACCACGGATCAATTTTGGTTACATTAAACACATCTTCAATTGTTTGCCCTTCTAAAAATGCCTGGCGCACTTTCAGCAATCGAAAGGCTGTTCCATAACGCAAAGTGGACATGTCCAAGGATCGGGCACGGCTCACATCCGGGTCCCCTTCTGCCGGCGGTTTCGGTTCAAGTCCGTCTAATCCCACTTCCAATGAACGATATGCTTTTTGCAGACTTTCCCGAAATGTGCGTCCGATGGACATCACTTCCCCCACGCTTTGCATCTGCACACCCAAATGTCCTGAAGCAGATGGAAATTTCTCAAAATCAAACCGGGGCACTTTAGTCACAATGTAATCGATCGTTGGTTCGAAGGCGGCCAGTGTTTTCCCCGTAATGTCATTGGGTAATTCATCCAGTGTATAACCCACAGCCAGTTTTGCCGCCACCTTGGCAATGGGAAATCCTGTAGCTTTACTGGCCAAAGCAGATGAACGGCTCACCCGGGGATTCATTTCGATTACAATCATCCGGCCGTTTTCCGGATTCACGGCAAATTGCACATTGGATCCCCCTGTTTCCACGCCGATAATCCGCAAGCATTGGATTGCCCAATTGCGCATCTTCTGGAATTCCTTATCGGTGAGCGTCATGGCCGGGGCCACCGTTACCGAATCACCGGTGTGAATTCCCATTGGATCGATATTTTCGATGGAACAAACAATAATGGCATTGTCCGCTTTATCCCGGATGACTTCCATTTCGAATTCTTTCCAGCCCAAGAGAGATTCTTCCATCAATACTTCCGTGATGGGACTGGCGTTCAATCCATTTTCCACTAGTTCCTGGAACTCTTCATAGTTATAAACAACAGAGCCGCCGGTTCCGCCCAGAGTAAATGATGGCCTAATAATGATGGGGAAATTCATGGTTCCCAACAACGATTCTGCTTCCTCCCATGAATGGACAAATCCGCCATTGGCTGTTTCAATCCCCGCTTTATCCATGGCTTTCTTGAAGCGTTCCCGGTCCTCCGCTTTTTCAATTGCGTCCACTTGAGCGCCAATAAGCTGTACGCCATATTTTTCAAGAATACCCTGCTTGTGTAAATCCATGGCCAGGTTCAATGCAGTTTGTCCACCCACGGTTGGTAGGATTGCATCCGGCTTTTCTTTTTCAATAATGGCCGTTACATATTCCAGAGTTAAAGGCTCGATGTAGGTTGCATCCGCGAGGTCCGGATCGGTCATAATGGTGGCGGGATTCGAATTCACCAGGATGACGCGATATCCTTCTTCCTTCAATGCCTGCATAGCCTGTGTCCCGGAATAATCAAACTCACAGGCCTGACCAATGACGATGGGCCCGGCACCGATGATTAAAATAGATTTTATATCTGTTCGTTTAGGCATAATTATTTTCGCCGCAGAGACGCAAAGAACGCAGAGATTTCAATTGTTGATAAATCTATTAATTCCATCTTTGAGAAGTTTAAGATTGAAGTGAATTAGAATATTCTTTCATATATACTTTTTAACAAACCGAATCCCAATTTTTTAAATTTTTCTAGTCCGAAACCAATAATATTTTTTTTTATTTTTTATTTAATTCTATCTTTGCGTCTCTGCGGCTATCCATTTCCCCTTTTCCTTTTTTATACATATTTATCATTTGTTTCTCTCTGTGTTCTCTGTGGCTATCCATTAATTCATTTTCTTTTTTACACATATTCATCATTTGTTTTCCTCTGCGTTCTCCCCGCCTGACTCGACGCCAGTTCGGGCAGGTGCGGCTCTGCGGCTACTTTTTAAAAATGTCGTCATCCAATCCCTGGTTTACTTTGTATTTGGAAAATTCCATCACTACCGTGCCGGCAAACTCCTTTTTATCCGGATCAATCCCTGATTCTTTTGCCACCTTTTCAAAATCTTTTCTGTCCGACATCGGACCGCCAAAAGGTTCCCGCATAGACCAGTTTTTCAATCCTTTAAAGCCAAGGGAGAGTGTTGTTTTTGATGGCAAAAATATGCCGTCCACTTCCGTGTATTCCGAGATCAATAGAAAAACCCTTTGTGAATCAATAATTGTTTCTGCTTTGGTGATCACCCATGATTCTGCATCCACCCATAGGTTCATTTGAATATCAGGGAAATCATCTTTATCAAATGGAATATCCATTGAATCGGGTATAACGGATCCCGTGAGCAGCCAATGTTTTCGATCTTTCAATACATCGTTGCCGACCACATGAATGGATTCAAGCTTGTTTAAAAATTTCTCCGGGGAGCCCCCCAACCCTGTCTTGGGCACAATGGCAAATCCCCTGGATTTTATTTTTACCTTATCCGGCGCTTTATAATAAAGTTTGATCTTTTTCCGCGGCATCCGCAGTCCGGTCATTTTAACCGATATTTTGATATTTACAGTATAATCTTCAATGCGATTGAACCGCGTGGTTAAGCTGTCTTGGATTGCTTCAACCGTTGGTGTTTCAGCAAATAGACACCCGCTGATTATGATCAAAATAAAGATGGAATAGATTGAGTCTCTAATCGTTTTTTTTATCATATTTATTTCACAGGATACCTGATAATCGTTTTCATTTTTTCAGGTGCTGTTTTCCGGGGATCAGACAAATAAATCTCATGATGTAATCCATTGATTTTTAATCCATTTTCATCCATAAAATGTAATATAGCGTCAATCGTTTCCGGTTCAGTTAAAGAAGGTCCTACATGCATCATTTGTACACATTGGCCACGGGATAAAGGGCTTGGACCCTGTCCACAAATTCCGAGCCCGCCGGTGCACCTTTACCACTTATTGTTAAGTATGGTATTTTATCGAATGTTACGAGTTCCGGTTTTGTCCCAGCATTATAATAAGATTGGTATGTTTTAATAAGATTCAACTTGGTCATGTCTTAATATCCCTTCTCAAAAAGACAGCTATGCTTACACCGATAAATCCCGTTGTATAAAGAGCGAGCACCCACAGACTTTTTACAATCCGATCCCAAGGAATCGGATCTTTAAAGGCCTGCTGCCAGACGTCGAAATAGGTGACAAAAATGTATGGTTCCATCTTATCAAACATCTCCAGGGGAATGGCCATAATAATATATCCGATCACAATGAGGAAAATAGCTCCGATTATGGGGCCAATACCGTTATTTACCATTGCAGAAAACATAAAGCACAGCGTCGTTACCACACACATGACAATAATCGCCAATCCGAATGATAATGCCATTCGAATCCAGGCTTCACTTTGATCCAAGATGAGAATACCCTTGTCAAACACAATCAGATCACCGCTACCCAGCCAAAGCGTTCCAACGCCCAGACACATAAATGCTAAAAATAATATAAGAACTGTGGTGTAAATCCATGTAGCAAACAGTTTGGAAAATAAAATTTTCAGACGGCTTGTGGATCGTGTAAGTAAAATGCGAAATGTCCCCGCTGCACCTTCTGCTGCTATGGCATCACCGGCAGCCAATGCCACCAGAAACGGCATATGAATCCAAAAGGCGTTCATCACTATGTAGGTGGCAAGGAATGCGTTAAAAATGGAACCGACCACAATAAAATTATCCCCCAACTGACGCACATATTGATCGTGTATTTCCCCGCCGCCGTAGGAAAATCCCCACAGGATTAGCGGCATGAGAATGGCGATCCCGATAAAACCAATGAAACTGCGCCACCGGCCGGTGATCTTCAATAATTCGTTATATATTAATCCAATCATCAGTTTTTTACCACTGAGACACAGTGGCACAGAGGTTTATATATTGTAAAATATGTTTTTTGTGTCGGTTGTCCATTTTTTAACCGTTATTTTTTCTCTGAGCCTCGGTGACTCTGTGGTTCATCCAAACCTGTTTTGGATAAAAATAAATCTTCCAAGGATGTTTTTGGGATTACCGCTTCTATTCTACACTCGTTTTGAACCAGGAGTTTTGTGACATCTCCCAATTTATCCCGGGAAACATTCACAAACAGGGATCCATTTATTTCATCGCATCGACGCACCCAATCCTGGTTGTCTAATAATTTCTTTGCTTCATTTAAAGGCTGCACCCGCACTTCAATTGTAAACAGATCGGACTCTGCCAATAAATCATCCATCTTCCCGGAAACGATTAATTGCCCCAGATGTATAATGGCGACGTGTGAGCAAATTTTCTGCACTTCGTCCAATAAATGGGATGAAATAAAAATGGTAATACCTTCTGATCTTAATTCCCGCACTAAATCCCGTACTTCTTTCATGCCTTGGGGGTCTAGTCCGTTGGTGGGTTCATCCAGAATCAGTAACTTGGGTTTTGATAATAATGCCTGTGCAATACCCAGCCGCTGGCGCATTCCTTGGGAATAGTGTTTCACTTTATCGTTGGCTCGATCAAGCAACCCAACCCGTTTCAACACGATTGGGATATTGTCAAATCCCTTCCCATCCATTCTCGCCAACATTTCTAAATTGGTTTGAGCAGAAAGGTGTTTATAGAAATCCGCCCGTTCGATAAATGCGCCCACACCTGCTAATGCTTTTTGGTGATACTTTTGGACAGACATTCCTTTTATTAACACTTCCCCGCTGTCAGGCCGAATCAAATCTGTCATCATGCGGATGGTGGTGGATTTCCCGCTTCCGTTTGGACCTAAAAATCCGAATACCGATCCTTCGGGAATTTCCAGGGATAAATTATCCACTGCGATACGGGATCCAAATGATTTGGATAAATTTCGTGTTTCAAGTATCATAACTTATTGCCGCAAAGTCGCAAAGACCGCAAAGTAATAATTTGGATAAATTAAAAAAATGTCGGAGAGAAGTAACAGCAAAAATGAATAGAAGCTTCTTTATTTTATTCTCCCTATGTTCATTTTGATCTTTTTTACCATTCTTTTTCTCTGCGTTCTTTGCGTCTCTGCGGCTACTCATTTTTCCATTTTCTTTTTTTACACATATTTATCATTTGTTTTTCTCTGTGTTCTCTGTGGCTTTGTGGCTATCCATTAATTTAATAAATTGTTGAAATAAATACCGGCTGTCATGGGGTCCCGGGCTGGATTCCGGATGGTACTGGACAGAAAACGCTGGGATGTCCTTACAGCGAATTCCTTCCAATGTATTATCATTCAGGTTCACGTGTGTAGGAATCACATTATCCGGGAGTGAGTTTGAGTCCACAGCAAATCCATGGTTTTGACTGGTAATTTCTACAATTCCCGTTTCCAGATTTTTCACAGGATGATTGATACCCCGGTGGCCAAATTTCAGTTTGAATGTTTTTGCTCCCAACGCCAGTGCTAATATCTGATGTCCTAAGCAGATCCCGAAAATTGGCTTCTTCCCCAATAAATCTTTGACTGTCTCAATCCCGTATTTCACAGCAGCTGGATCGCCTGGACCATTTGAAAGTAAAATGCCATCCGGATTGAAATCCACTAAATCCTTCGAAGAAGTTCGTGCAGGAAAAACCGTTGAATCGCATCCGTGGCTTTCCAGTAATCGTAAAATGTTATATTTAATTCCAAAATCAATCACCGCAACTTTATAATTGATTGATTGATTACCCGCCTGCGCTAAAGCTTCGGCGGGCAGGGCTGATTGATTGATTGATGACCAAGAATATGGATTTTCACAAGTAACTTCCTTTGCCAGATCCAATCCTGTCATATCCGGGACTTTTTCAAGTTTCTTTTCCAGGCTGTCTAAATCTGAATCAATGGTGGAAATGATACCATTCATGGCACCCTGATTGCGAATATGCCGTGTAAGTGCACGAGTATCTATTCCCTGAATGCCAACAATATTCTGGGAACGTAAATAATCACCGATGGATTGTGTGGACCGCCAGTTTGAGGGAGTAACTGATTCTTCCTTAATAACGAATCCGGCTACCTGAATACGATCTGATTCAATATCCTCCGGATTCACACCGTAATTGCCAATGTGGGGAAATGTCATGGTCACAATCTGCTTACAATAAGACGGGTCTGTGAGAATTTCCTGGTAACCGGTCATGCCCGTGTTGAAGCAGACTTCGCCGATAGATTCACCCCCGGCACCAAAACTTTTGCCTATAAAAAAACGACCATCCTTCAACAAGAGGACAGCCGTTTTTAAATTCTTCATATCTGAATTTATTATGTAAATATTGTATTAATTGATTTCAATTTTACTATTTTGGTAATTCATCCGTTTCTGATATATTTCCAAAATACAAAAAGATATGTCATTGCGAGGGTTCTTTAGAAACCGAAGCCATCTCCTTCAGCCAGCAAAATCAAGGAGATCACTTCGTCTTTCCACTTCGTGAAAAAGCCTCGTGATGACAAGTACAGCAATTTTTTTCAGCTATTAAATTTGATGGTTTTTTTATTTTTTAGTCAACGCCCAGGATCCATCCCAATCGTATCCAGGAGGATTATCGCGGTAATGTTCACACCGTGGTATATATACACGGCTGGGGTTGGTTTTGCGCCCCGGGAACATGTCTTCCAATTCATCAGATGCTTTAAATGCTTCAATGGCTTTTTCCCAATCCTGGTTGCGATATAATTCCAGAGCTTTATGATATACGGGCAACAGCTTATCATAACCCGGGGGCATATTTTCTGTTTCTGCAATGAGTTCAAACACCTGTGCCGGTTCAGTTTTACCCATGACAATCACATAATCCAGATCACGCCAGATGAATTTATCTTTACATGCTTTATACGATTTCTCTGCCACCTGAATGTATACACCATACTGTTTCGCTGATGCTTCCAACCGGGCTGCCAAATTCACCGTATCACCCATCATAGTATAACTCATACGCACAGTGGAACCCATATTGCCTGTTACAATGGGGCCGGTATTTATACCGATCCGGTTTTGCATATGGTGAACAATCTCCGGCCATTGATCGCCTTCGCTCTGCCATTTCTCCCGGAGTTCCGCTAAACCTTCCTGCATTTTTACAGCTGTTAAACACGCCCAATATTCGTGATTCTCCACAGGAGCAGGCGCTCCGTAAAATGCAATAATGGCATCACCAACATATTTATCCAACGTCCCTTTATTTGCTAACAGAATATCTGTCATTTTCGTCAAATATTCATTTAACAGTTCAACCAGAACTGAAGCGGTTAACTTTTCGGAAAAGCTGGAAAAGCTCTGAATATCTGTAAAAAAAGCTGTGTGATATCCTTCTTCACCGCCAAGTTGGGGTTCTTCTTTATTTTTGTACATCTGATTAAGGAGTTCAGGAGAAATGTACGTCCCAAAGGTGTTTTTCAAAAAGCGTTTATCTTTTTCTACCACCAGAAAATTGTAGAGAAATATTCCCAGATATGTTCCCCCTATAGAAATGACCGGGCGAACAATTTCCCACATTTTCAGACTAGTAAGAAATTCATTATACGTAAAAATCACCCAAATAATAACAGCAATCAAAGGGATGGGGATCGAATACAACGGCTTCTTTGGAATACTAACAAATATTCCCAGCACAGCAGATATGAACAGGATAGCCCAAAAATTCGCCCATGCATTTGTAATAGATACAAATTCATTTTGCAGAATACTGTGAATCACATTGGCGTGGATTTCCACACCGGAGAATGTTTCCTGAACAGGCGTGTTTCTCAAATCCATTAAGCCCGGGAGAGATGCACCGACAATGGCAACCTTCCCTTTCCAATAGGAAGGATCCAGCATTTCGGGATCCATGCAATACATGTAAGGCAAATAATAAAATGTTTTGAAATATCCGTAATAATTCACATACATGCGGCCTTTTTCATCGATGGGAATTTCACGCACGATTTGTCCGGTGGTATCCCGCATCGTTAATATCAATTTTTCAAAGTTATAGTTCAGACCGTTTTTCGGGACACCGAGAATATCCATGGCGGCTGCCATTGTCAAAGATGGATACACATGATTGGGGCCTTCAAACCAAATGGCAGTGGGCGAGCGGCGGATGATACCGTCATCATCCTGTGGAAAGTTGGCACTGCCTGCGCCAACTGAAGCTTGAAGGAGATCAGGAAATGTATTCCCCAGACGATCGGCTCTCGGCAACCGCCTTGCCTGTTCTTCCGGAATGATGATTAAATGCTCAGGACGATCGTAGCCTTCCGGTTCCGAATCCATTTTATAAAGAAAATTGAGTGTATCTTCGTCTTCAAAAACCAGGGCATGGTACGTTTTCTGACTTTCAAAAGTAGAATACACCATGCGGGTCGGATCATTACTTACCAGGAACTGATTTGTCACATCCGCTAAATATTCATCTTGTGGAGCATTGTCACTGTTCAGCGCATTGACCAAATCATAATTGAATGTATTTTCCGGATCAAAAATAATATCAAAAAGCAGGGCTGACGGCTCACCGGAGGTTACCACATCAATGAGCTGACCATGAAAGGACTGCGGCCAATTGTAATAGCGACCCAGACCTCCTTCCGCCACAGGAGCCGTGGATAGTTGCTCAATATCAATAATGACAACGGTATCAATAGATGCTTCTTCCACACCGGACACACCGGCCCGCATACGGGCGTCATAAGACTGGTATTCATAACCAGCTAATAGATCCGTAAGGAAAAAGCCTTCAATATTGGTTCCAAAAACAACTATGAGACCTGCAATTATACCAATGAAGGCGCCGATGCCTAAGCGTTTTAAGAGTTCATTCATTTTAATTTATATGAGTCCACTCGGCGTAGAACAGGTTGGGATAAATCCCATCTTTTTCTGCTTTTCTCTCCCCAACATAAATGTTGGGGTAAGTGTTCGTATTTTCAAATTACTAACCACGTCCTTTAGGGCGGGGTTAATAGTATAAAACAATATATTAGGGGTTTTAACCCCTTTTTGGAGCAGTTTCATATATACTCATTATTTTTATAGGAAAGTAAATTAATATATTTATCTGTTTTATTTTTCTGCCGCATCCAGTTCCTTATTCCATTTTACAAAATCAAGATCCCCGTCTTTGGTCTGGTCAAACTCAAACATGTGGTATTTTCCATCTTTCCGCACATTGATTTGCATTCCTTCTGCCAGTGTAACCCATTCTTCCAAAGTCACTTCATAAGGCCCGGAAACTTGAGTAGGAGCTTTGAGTTCTGTAACGGGACCAAGGGTAAATTTTGGTTTGCCGGGCACAACTCCAGGAGCAAAGGACTTTCGGTTGTCCTGGCGCTCATCAATCACATTCTTGACAGCATTCACGTCAACTTTTCCCTGATACACCAGCACCTCACTTTCATCTTCCCCTGCTTTGACCCGGTATTTTGTTCCGCGAATGGCTGCTACGGCTGTAGGTGTACGCATCTGGATATTTTTCTTTTCTCCAAAGGCCGCTTTTGCAGATACAAAGACATTCCCTTTTTTCAGCCTGGCTTTGAAATTCTTCACCATGGGTTTTACACTGGCTTCGGTCAATTCTAATTCGGAATTTTCACCCAGGCGAATTTTACCGCCGCCCTGAAGGGTAATTTCCGCACGGGACTTTGCAGCGGTACGTATAATATCTCCTTCAAACACCGGGCGATTTGGCTTGGCTTTTTCCCAAACATCACTCCCTGAAGATTGAACTTCAACCTTTCCTAAGGGGAGGGAAATTTTACCAAACTGTTTACCGGCAGAATACCCATTGCTGACAAACACAGCCAGTAATAAAATTGTGATTGTTGATAATATTCTTTTCATTATTTCACCAATACCATTTTCTTTGTGTTCATGTGGAGTAATTGCCCCTGATTATTTTTCATAATGGTTTGATAGAGGTACAAACCGGATGACAATTGACTGTTAGCATTGTCCCTGCCGTTCCAGATAATCTGCCGATAACCGCTTGCCATATATTCATTATGGATCAATGTTGCCACTTCTTCGCCGAGGATATTGTATACCTTCATTGTTAATACCTATTGTTTTTCATACAGAGTCAAGTGTATAAGTGTAACCAAAAACTAATTCAATTTCTGTGATGGAGGCAACACCTGTTGAAAATAAAAAAGGCTCCCGAATCAGGAGCCCTTTTTAGAAGGTACTGATTGTTACCTCGAATTATTTGACCATAATCATTTTATTGGTTTTATTAAGGATCATGTTTCCGGAGGCGCCTCTGATCCGGGTTGTGTAAAAATAGACACCGCTGGCAACCCGTTTACCATCTTTATTTAATCCTTTCCAAATCATATTATGGTATCCCGCCGGACGCAATTCATTATCTATAATGCGGGTTACTTCTTCGCCCAATATGTTGTAAACAATCAGGTCAACCGTGGCCATATCTTCCAGTGTAATCAGGATCGACGTTTGTGGATTGAACGGATTCGGATAATTTTGACTGATGCTGTAGCGATCGGGATAAAGGTCAACACCGGCGTTGTTGGCTTTCAGAAACTCTTTCGTTCCGGCAATAAAGCGAATATTATTTATCGACTCCGGATTGCTATCGGCATACCTGTAAACAGGTTTCCACCGCAGGTCTTGGGCTATTCCTAATGTCATATCTATCACAAACACATCAAATTCAGCTGGAATATCTTCGATGCCTTCAAAATACAAATATGTATTGTGTTTGTCATCTTCTGCGACTACTTCCATATCCCAATATTCACCGTCTTCTTTGATTGAACGGATGTCTTTCGTATATAAGTCGGCATTTTGCGCCCAGCCATTATTATTCATCCGCAGCGAAATACCGCCCGGCAGCATGGGTGGTTCAAATGCATCCATTTTGTCATATTCGTCCAGGGCGTTTACCATTACACCCACGGTATTCAATTCATCAACCCCTAATCCATTCCTGGCTTTAATATCTACCAGCCACTCTTTTTCCATCAACACAATTTCTTGATCTATTATTTTTGCCAAACCACCATTGCTCTTCCGCGGTTTAATTTGAAGTTGATTTGCGGTTGCTGACTTATATACATACCCTTTCCATGGTTCAAGCATACTGGCTTGTACCCAACCGTTTGAGCCGTCATAAGTATAGAAATTCGGATCGCCCGTGAGTGATGTTGTATCGTCTATCATTACATTTGCCAACGGTATATCGAAGTCAAATGGATTCCCGAGCATCACCCATTCGCCTACTGTGAAATTGATTATAAAATCCGTATTGGTCTCAACGGTTCTTGTTTGACCGGTTGTAATATTAAATCCTGCATCTTTCACAATCAGAAAATATCCAACTCCGGGATCTATTGTATTAATCGTAGCAAACTCTTTCCATCCATTGTTCGAGTAGGTAAAAAAGCGCCATTTTGTATCGTCGTATGCGGTAAGATCATCAACAAGAATATCTGTTGGTGTTGCGTTTGCTGCTTGCCCCGGTAAGGACAATAGCTGATAACTGGATACAGCAGATCCGTTTGGAATACCCGTTGGCCAGCGATCCGCACTGGAAAGACCGGTTCCGGTTATGGTAACAGAAATGGAATAATACCCTTGGACAGGTTTATATATTTCATTTCCGGCAATGTCCCGGGAATATATATAATATTCTACTCCGTCCGATGTCACAAAGCTACTGGCAATCTGATATGTATTCAACGTTTTCATATCTACCGGTGCCTGCCATTGGATTTCTCCCCCTTTGCGGAAATAAAGTTCTGCAACCTCAATGCCAGATGCATTATCATTAAATGAGGCTGTAATGGTTGCAGTTGTATTTTCTGTTCCTTCCAGAACAGGGTTGTGGGCTATGGTGGGCGCTGTGAAATCCACATTAAACGTTTGCGGATTACTGGTCACAGTTTCATTCCCAGCGCTGTCAAATGCGGAAATGGTCCACGAATGCGTTCCTGCTGCAAAGGCGTCAGGGATGTTGATAGCTGTTGAATCAGGATCTTGCTGATAGACATTACCATCAATTGTCAGTTCGTAGTATTGCAACCCGGCCGTTGCATCTGAGGAAGCATCCCACTCAAAGCGTAATGTTGGTGTATTATACCACGCTTCTAATGGGGCAGTCACATTAAATGCTTGTGGCGATGTGTTATCCCATTTAGCTATTGTCGTTATGGCATTGTTTTCTTCGGAATTACCGGCATTATCCTGCAACCATACCTTTATGGTAGAGGCAGCCTCTACGGGGAGACTAATAGCCAGTGTGCTAATATTCGTTTCCGCTTCATATACTTCCGTTTCAGCATCTATGCGATAGTAAGCGCCGGCAATGGGGGCATGCTGTCCACCGGGGTTGTCCCAAGCAATAATGAATTCATTAGTCTGGGTCCAAACGGCGGGGGTAATGCTTATATTTTCAACTGCCGCTGGTGGTGTTATATCATGGATGTTAATCGGTCCTGTTGCACTTGTAATTCCTTCAGATGTCAATTGCACCACAAAGTCAAATTCCCATGGTGCATTTTGTTCAATTAACAGATCGATGGTTGCTTCGCCGTTCATAGTTTCAGCATCTGAATTTTCAATTCTTACATAATTATTGAACGGTAGAATTTCCCAAATGACCGGTGTTCCATCTGCAACTGCGTTTCCAAATTGATCAAACACATTTGCCGAGATCTGAAATTGATCGCCTAATAATACATCCACAGAATCCGGCGGCAAATTAACCGCAGCCGTTACACCTGGAACCACTAATATTACAGCTGTGGTGTCATACAAGTCAAATATGGCCTCCCTGTCCAGATTATTGACTTGGTAAACCGGATTTATGGTTACCGGCAGCGAAATATTCCGGCTTCCATTTACCACTTGGATTTCACCCCCGGAGTTTCGGCCACCTTTAACTCCGCGCAGATTCGTAAGATGTCTAATTCCCTTAGGGGCGCCTTTTTTCCCGCGCTGCTCGTTAATAGTAGCCGGTAAGGTGGTTCGGGCGCCCTGCTGTCCGGGACTGGTCAGAGTAAAGGGTTGGTCGGCCGTCCCATAGCCCAAACTCCGTAACAGGGAACTTTCCGTTACCCAGGCCCTCACCTGGTAGTTAGAACCTGCAACGGTGGATGTATTCAAGATCACACTGGCCGTACCGTTTGCATCCGTGAGAGTTGAATCGGCGCTCAAATTTTCTCCGGTACCGGCGCCAACAATAACTTCCCAAAAGACATCAACGTCTACTAACGGATTATCAAACGTATCGATGAGCGCTGTTTCAATTTCGATGGTGGCAACATCTGCAGAAAGATTAATTTGTGCATCCGTTAGCTCAGACGGCATGGTCAAGTTATAAATATCATCCGGTATAATGGTCACAAGAGCGCTTTGATGAATGCCGGTTCCAGACACTGCTTGGACGCGGACTTGATCGCCAACGGATAAACTGTTTCCAGTTGGGTCTGTCGCGAGTGTTACACCCACAGTGCCAATATTCGTTGCGGATGTTGTTTCATTCAATGAAAATCCATCACCATTTCCGGAAACGGATATAATACTCCATTCAACTGTTTCTCCATCAGAAACCAAATTGCTGAATTGATCAAAGATGCTCGCTCCAAAATCCAATGAATCAAATTGCGTCATGGTCATATCTATTTGTTCATTCACAAAAACAGAATCGGGGTTACCCGGCACCACCTTAAAATATCCACTTTGAGTATTTGTCGCGTTTTCATCAACTCTTATTGAATTCAAATCACCGGTGGTTGTAGATGTAAAGAATGTATTACTTGTACGTCCCCGAAGATCGGCTCCTGTAGTATTATCGTTGGCAAAAGAGCCATTCTGCAATCCGGCATTGCCCCACTGAACTGTTGGATTGGTCATATAATGACCGATAGAATTAAATACTTGTGCTTGGACTTCCAGCCCTGTTCCAACAGATGAGCTCGTGTCTGGGCTGACGAGTATCGTATCATTAACAGCAGGAAATAAAACTGAAATAGAACCGGAAGAATATCCGGTTTGATCATGATAAAAACTGCCTGCGTCAGCAAAAGTATAATCGGGGTCAATCCAATTTTCTGTCGTATCCAGATCAATGGCCGTAGCAGAACTCAATAAGGTGAAATCGCCATTGGCATAATCCATAAATTGTGTAGTATCGCTCGTAAATGACCCCACACTGATCAATGTGCCGATGCCTGACGTCGTCCCTTCTAAAATTGAAAAATTCAATAACACTGTACCACTGTTTACTTCAAGAGATATTGAATTATCATTTCCTGCAATGGTGATATGGTTTAGTGTTGCATCGCCATTAACGGTCAACGGAACATATGCAGCTTCTACATCCTGAATTAACATGTAGGCAAATGTATCATTTTCATTCCGCCCGGCGGTTCCAGTATTAATAATAACACCGCCATACGTAGAATCCGGATCCGTACAGAGGAACATCACCGGGTTGCCGGGATCACCGCTGGCGGCCATGACACCGTTTATCGTTAATGTAACTCCAGGATTGAAATATACAATTGCACCAGGTTCTACAAATAACGTATCATTCTCGCCCAAAGTAAAATCATCCGTAACAACAGCTGATTCATCTTCTGTAATAATAATATTTCCGGTAGATGTGTCGGTTAAAAATTCTCGAATTAACGGAAACGCACCCATATCTACAATTGTACTATCGTTATCATATGCAGATGTTGAATCTCCTGTGTCAATACAGGGGCTTTGGATATTGAGCCTGAAATTACCGTTTGAAGCATCCAGAAATAACGGATTATCACTAATGTTACCTGTGCCCGGGTATTCACCTTCAACAGCTGAATAGGTGATCACAGGGGAACCAAATGTGGCTGTAGCATTACTCCAAATAATTGAATTGGTTGCCGAAACAACACCTGTTGAATTATCATAAATACCGGTTGCATTGCCGTATATGGTCATATTAAACATATAGGCATTGGCTGTATTGTTGATTGTTACACCGGCAGAGTTCGTGATCA
This sequence comes from Fidelibacterota bacterium, assembly GCA_022561485.1. GTDB lineage: Bacteria > Fidelibacterota > Marinisomatia > Marinisomatales > TCS55 > JADFRD01. Next base: position 34,136 of record JADFRD010000016.1, read on the forward strand.
ACAGGTTGTACATGGTTACCACTGCATCATTGTTGATTTGCAGGGCATCGCCGGTGCCATTGATGTTCGTCAAATGTAAATCGTATAAGGCAGGATTACCGCCTGTAATCTCAAAAAACCCATCGATCGTTACATCATCCGGCATACCGCTGTTACCAACGAAAAGGATATCTTTACCCCAGTTGTTTAATGATTCATCATAATTCCCGGGTAAAATCCTTACTTCATCATCATAAATCCCATGGTCTGTTGCATATTGAATTGTCCTGAAAGGATTGGCCTGTGTTCCCATGTTGGCCATGACATAATCA
>JADFRD010000160.1 GCA_022561485.1 Fidelibacterota bacterium
CCGCAAGAAGAAGACCGGATTGGACATATGCCAAAACCCGGCGATAAGAATCCCCATCTATTGCCAAACGCTGACAACGCTGAAACTTAAATCCCATGTATGTGTCAATTCGACCTTCAGCAAGTGCTCGGACTGTGTTAAAGTCCCCACTTGTTACTTCTGTGGTACGAAGCAAATCAGTGATTTGCCTTGCCGTCACAGCACAAGTCCTCATCTCATCCTCTTCATTCTCAGCTGCTTCAAATGCTGTTAGAATTCGACTTCGAATGTGTGTGGCATCTTCGACCGTTTTTAAAGAAGGGGCATTTTGATGGATGTGTATATAAATTTATTTATTCAGGCGGTTTTCATTGAGAACATGGCCCTGTCCCTGTTTCTGGGTATGTGTACATTTCTTGCGGTATCAAAAAAAGTTGAAACGGCTATCGGGCTTGGTATTGCTGTTATTGGCCGGCTTGTGGTGGGCGCCGAAGCCGGCAATGGCCGCCACAGGCAATATCAGCACGACAGACAAATACGCCTGGAGTGAAAACACCGGCTGGCACAACTTTCATCCCACAGGCGGCGGGGTCACCGCCGCCGAGGTTTTCGAGACATACCTTACCGGCTTTGTCTGGGCGGAGAATATCGGCTATATCAAACTCGGAAACGACAGCGGCGGACCATATAACAACACGAACTCAAGCGATTGGGGAGTGAATCACGACGGCAGCGGCAATCTCTCCGGCTATGCCTGGAGTGAGAACGTGGGCTGGATAAACTTCAACCCCTCCGACAGCCAGGTGACTATTGGTACGGCTGACGGCTCTTTTGATGGCTATGCCTGGGCAGAAAATATTGGCTGGATTCACTTCAAGAACACGTCACCTGCTTACAATGTGGTGACCACATACTTTGGCGGTTCTGCAACAGTAATCCCCACCATGCCGGAATGGGCTATGATAATCTTTATGATGCTGACAGGAATGATGGCGGTTTATAAATTGAAGAGAAATCAACAATGGTCAATTAGCAGTTAGCAGTAGGCAAAAGACAGTAGGCAGAGAACAGGAAAGGCCGTAAATTGCAGATGTCAGATTCCGAATTTCAGATTAAATTTGCAATCTGGAATCTGTAATTTGAAATTAATCACCTCTTTATTTTACAAGTTTGTAGTACTGATAATATTTTAGTCAGTGATAGTCTGTGGCTGAATAATTATATGTCATCAAAGAAAAAAAGAAATAAAAAGGTTAGACCCTGTGAGAAAAATAAGGGTACAGATAGCAGAGTCATCAAGCGCTTTATAATGCATTATTTTATATTAATGGCGGTCTTTGTGTTTTTGAAAGACTCGGAATTTATACAAAATATCATTGACATTAACGGTTTATATTCGGAATCGATTGTCTTTTTCACATCAAAGGCGCTGGGGCTAATGGGAGTTTCATCCACATATCACGGCTCAATTATACAACTCCCCTCAATCTCGTTTGATATAAAATTTGGCTGCAATGGTCTTGAAGCGGTGATGATATACGCCATCGGGGTTATAGCTTTTCCCGGCGACTGGAAAAATAAGTTCATGGGAATTGCGGCAGGTTTAATAATTCTTCAGATAATTAATCTAATCAGGATAATTTCCCTTGCCTGGTCGGGAGTTTATTATAAAGCGATTTTTGAGACCATGCATATATATGTATCGCCTGGAATAATGATTGCAATATCGCTTTTTATTAAGAATTTTCGGGTCTAATACCCCGCCGCTTGCGGCGCATATAAGCAAAGTGTTATAAGTTCACTTATGGGTGAACTAATTTGTAAGAGTCATAACGTATCATTGCTGATGTATCATTTTGTTTGTGCTGCAAAGTACAGACGTCTTGTCATAAATGAAGAGGTAGATCCTCTTCTGAAAGACGTTTGCTTAGAGATTTCCAAGCGTTATGAAATTCGCTTCTTGGAAATAGGAACAGAAGGAGATCACGCTCATTTTTTGGTCCAATCAGTTCCAATGTATAGTCCAACAAAAATAGTGACGAAGATTAAGAGCATAACAGCTAGAGAAATATTTGCCAAAGTGCCCTCTGTTAAAAAGAAATTGTGGGGAGGTGAATTTTGGTCTGATGGCTATTTCGTTTCTACTGTTGGTGAACATGGTAATGAAAATGTTATCCGTGAATATGTACAAAATCAGGGTAGAGACGGTAAATACAAACAGTTGCATAAGGAAAAACTAAGTAATAGGCAACTCACGTTGTTCTGACCCGCAATGCCCCGCCGCTTGCGGCGTGGGATTTTTTTTACTTTTATCTTTTTTTAAATGGTCGCGTATTTTTTTGGCTATTTTCTGCTGTTTATCACTACTTATATTTTTAATATTTACGATAAAAAGATTAACCTCATCTCTATTCGTTAATT
>JADFRD010000017.1 GCA_022561485.1 Fidelibacterota bacterium
TATTACCAGAGTTAATGATGTTCGCATTAGCGATGCTGGAGAATTAACTCGCACAATCCGCAAAGAAAAACCTGAAGCTGATGTTGATATCATTATTGTTCGAAAAGGTAGAGAAAAATCTTTGAAAGCAACGTTGGGTTCAACCGGTGATTCTTTTTCCTGGTTTGGCACTATGGGGGACCATCATAAAAAGGGCATGAAAAAGTATAAAAAGATGATGAAAAAATTTGATCATAAATGTGATGATATAACTTCTCCAGGCTGTCGATTGAAGGACGGTTACAGTTTTAATTTTGATGGTGTAATGCCGGGTGACATCCCTGATTTGAAGAAACATAAGGTATTTATTAGCAAATGGGATCAAGGAAATAAATATGAAAATTTGAAAAAGGAAATCGAAGAACTCCGTAAAGAGATTCAAAAACTTAAAGAATAATAAAAATTTAATCAGTTTTTATATTAAAAGGCTCTCCAGGAGCCTTTTTCTTTTCTATAGAACAATCTATATCCATAAATTGAACCTGTCTCTTCATTGTATATGAACCGTATAATAATCTGCATTACCAGTTTTTTGGCTGTTGTTACAGCCCAGGATTACCTTTGGCCGACCGATGCTGGTAAGTCATTAAAGTCCAACTTTGGTGAATTTAGGGATCGTCATTTTCACATGGGCCTGGATATTAAAACACAGGGGAAGATTGGCGCTTCTGTTTTCGCTGTTGAAGAAGGGTACATTTCAAGAATGGTTACCAATTTTAAGGGGTACGGTAGAGCTTTATATGTAATCCATCCTGACGGTAATACAAGTGTTTATGCCCATTTATCCGGTTTTAATCCAAAACTCGAAGGATTATTAAAGTACCATCAGAATGAAAACGAATCCTACATTTTGAACCATTACTTTCAACCAAATGAAATCAATGTAAAAAAAGGGGAATTAATTGGTTATACCGGGAATACCGGTCATTCCTTTGGACCCCATTTGCACTTTGAAATTCGAAATAGCCTCGAACAACCTTTAAACCCCCATGATAATGGGTTTGTGATTGATGACCGCACCGCTCCAGTGATTGAAGAATTGGCTGTGATTCCATTGAAAGAAGAATCTCGAGTCAATGGGAGTATGCTGCCGGTTCAGATTCCATTTTTCAGAAACCGTGATGGGAATTACAAATTAGCTGATACACTTAATATATTTGGTCCAATTGGGCTTGCCATTCAAACACAAGATAAACGGCAGGGCTTTACGGAAATTTATCAAATTAAAACCATTGAACTTATTGTAGGTGGTATTAAAGAATATTCACTGAAATACAACTTTCTGGATTACAGTACTTCTGATAGAGTGCAATTGGTTCGAAATCATAATTTGCACCGTTTGAATCTTGGCTCCTTTCATAATTTGTACCATTTGGACAAAGAAATCAGAGCAGACGTTCAGCCGAAAAATTCCGATGGCTACCTTCAATTATCTCCGGGGTATCATCCGCTGTTGATAAAAGTAACGGATGCGAATGGAAATTCAACCACAGGAAAAGGAATCATTTTTAATCATCCTCCCATTGATCTTATTTTACAAGATGTAAGTCAGCGAGGAGTTGATATCACATTCAATATTCAGTCTAAGTTCATTAATATTCCTTTAAAACATGTTACATGTTATTCATTTTCAGCATCCGGTTTTGCCGATAAGCTGATTAAACCCAAATTAGTCGTTAAACATGATGGCGGTCTGTTAGTCACAATTGACAGCAGAATGATTCGTAACCGTTCTCTACAATTCATCGTTAAAAATCAAATGGGCGCTTATTCAACTCCTTTGAATTGGCATCCAAAAAACGTCTTTATTGATTATAATGCTAAACCGGATATAGATATTAACCAAACAGCTGCCGGTATTATGATTCAGGTAGAAACAGGTAACCTTGGGGCTACAGAACCGAAACTGCACCTCCAGTTTGATAACGAATTAAAAAGCGTCCCCCTGTCCCAAATCCAACCCTTTGTATTTTTATCATCACCCATGAATATTGAATCGTTTGCAGAAATCATAAGCATCAATACCACTGTAAACGTTGGAACTGAATACATATATAAGTATAATTTTTCACCATCAGTGGCTGTTCCGGGAGAATCTGCTGTCGTATTGTCAGAGGATAAAATGTGCTCACTTCAGTCATTGAAATCAACTCTTTATTCACCGACACTTCTGTGGATCGAAGCGGTTGAAAATTCTACTCTACCCCCCCACGGAATATTCTTATCAAACGTTTATCAGCTCCAGCCTTTTAATATTCCCCTTCAGGATACGGTTAAAATTGGTATTCGGTATAATGATCGAGTTGCTGAAATGGATAAAATTAGTCTTTACTATTATGACCAAGACGACGGTTGGACTTACATCTCTTCGAAAAACTCAAAAAAGCGCAAAGTACTTACCGGTGGCTTTCGTAGTTTGGAAGCTGTATGTATCCTTCAAGATGATGTGCCGCCACGGATTCAATCTACTTTTCCCGCCGATGGTGGTCAATACTATTCTGAAGACGTGTCCCAGCTCCGGGCCGAGGTTGATGATTTACTATCCGGAATCGAGCCTGCGGAATCAGAAATGAAAATGATACTGGATGGAAAACAATTGTTATATGCTTTTCAGCCGGTCAGCCAAACAATGTCATATCATTTACTTGATCCCCTAGATATCGGCAATCATACATTGCAAATTTTGGTAAAAGATCGAGCAGGAAATGAAACCAAAAAACACATAAATTTTATCATTAAATAATGTTTTTTCCTTACAAAGACGACAATCCCCGCATCCTTGTCCCCAAGGTGACCTACGGCATTATTGCCTTAAATGTTCTCGCTTTTCTATATCAAATGAACTTGGCAATGAGTGGGGGAAATGCTGATGTAACGTTTATCAATACCTTCGGTCTGGTACCGGCGCAGTTTCATGTATTAAATTTATTTACATCCATGTTTCTTCATGGCGGTATCGCCCACATCCTTGGAAATATGTGGTTTTTATGGATTTTTGGTGACAATGTGGAAAGCGCCCTTGGTCATGTTCGTTACGCTGTTTTTTATTTTTTGTGCGGATTGGCAGCCGGTCTGGCCCAAGTCATTATTAACGTTGATTCATTGATACCCATGGTGGGAGCCAGCGGCGCCATTGCTGGAGTTTTGGGAGCATATTTAATGCGCTACCCTCGCGCTCAAGTCCATGTATTTGTATTTATTTTCTTTTTCTTTACCACCATCAAGGTTCCAGCAATCATTGTACTGGGAATCTGGTTTTTGACTCAACTAACTAATGGTCTGGGGACATTGGGTCTTGACACCACCGGCGGCGTAGCTTGGTTTGCCCATATTGGCGGGTTTATTGCCGGTGTAGGATTTAATTACATATTTCAACAGATTAAAATAAAAGAGTATTGATATGAAAGAACTCATCAAACATGCCCAGGAAATGCGCACATTTTCACATGCTCCATATTCTTCCTATACGGTGGGCGCTGCAGTTTTAACTGAAGATGGAAGCATCATCGGCGGCTGCAATGTAGAATCCAGCAGTTATAGCTTGACATGCTGCGCCGAACGGGTGGCTCTTTTCAGAGCAATATCGGAAGGGCACAGCTCCTTTAAAGGTCTTGCGGTTGCAACGGAAAATGGCGGATCTTTATGTGGCGCATGCCGACAAGTGGTGTGGGACTTATGCGGAGATATTCCTATTTTCATCGCTGATAAAAACGGTAAAATTGATAAAACAACATCAGCTGAACTGCTCCCAGAAGCATTTGACAAATCTAAACTTAAATGAAAAGTAACGTTATCTTAATCGGTATTGCCGGTGGAACAGGTTCCGGTAAAACATCCATCGCCAGTGAAATATTAAAAGAATTTTCGAAGGGTGAAGTTGCTGTTCTTCAGCTTGATTCATATTATAAAAATTTGGACCATATGGATATTGATGATCGTCATAAGCAAAATTTTGATCACCCCGATGCTATGGATTTTGATTTGCTTCATGAACATTTATCGAAATTGTTAAATTGGGAAACGGTTCACATTCCCAGTTATGATTTTGAGACTCATACACGCAAAGAAGAAAATGAAACGATAGAAGCACATCATGTAGTTGTTGTAGAAGGCATTTTAACTTTATGGGATAAACAACTTCGGGATTTGATGGATATTAAATTGTATGTAGAAACACCAAAAGATATACGTTTTATCCGCCGGTTAAGTAGAGATATAAAAGAACGCGGAAGAACCACTCAATCCGTTATCGATCAATATTTACACACCGTTCGTCCTATGCATGAACAGTTTGTAGAACCAACAAAAGTATTTGCCGACCTCATTATTCCTGAGGGAGCTCATAACAAAGTTGCTGTTGATCTTATTCGAACAAAAATCAAATCAATATTACAAACATAGAGAGAGAAAATGACACTTACACCTCGTAATAGCGGCTGGATAGAAGTGATTTGCGGACCCATGTTTTGCGGTAAAACCGAAGAACTAATTCGTAGATTAAGGCGGGCACAAATTGCAAAAATGAAAACGGCAATATTTAAACCCAAGATTGATAATCGATACAGTGTAGAGCATATTGTCTCTCACAATCAAATGAAGATGGTTTCTTTTTTAATTGACGATGCGGAAGAAATTCTCGAGAAGGCCAAAGACGCTGAAGTAGTTGGTATTGATGAAGCGCAGTTTTTGGGCAATAATCTGGTTTCTGTTTGCCGGAAGTTGTCTGCAGACAAAAAACGTGTCCTTGTGGCTGGGCTGGACAAAGATTTTCTTGCCAAACCCTTTGGCCCAATGCCGGAAATTATGTGTGAAGCAGATTATTTGGATAAACTGCGTGCTATTTGTGTAATATGCGGGAATCCGGCCGCTTACACCCAGAGGCTTTCAAAAGATTCAAAGCAAGTCATGATTGGCGAGACGGATATCTATGAAGCCCGCTGCCGAAACTGCTATGAAGACCCGAAGGAGGATGAATAATGAACTTTATAAGTATTTTGGGTTTGCTTGCACTCCTCGGCCTCGCCTGGATTTTATCGTACCATCATAAACAAGTTCGTTTAAGACCTATTTTCTGGGGACTTTCGCTGCAGTTCCTGTTTGCTCTCATCATTCTTCGTGAAGACTATTGGAGTTATGTGGGAATGGGCATATTGGCTTTACTTCTGGTAACATACATTCTTCAACATGTAGATATTCTATTGGGTGGTGGGATAAAATCAACCGTGATTGTCAGTTTAATCAGTCTAGGAATTGGGTGGGTTTTATCATTAATCCCAAGTTTCATTTCATGGATACTGCTTGCTTCATTGGTATTTTTAATCATAAATGCCTGGAAAAATTTTCACCAACCGGCACAGCACTATATCAGTGCATTATTGGTGATTACCGGAGTTGCATATTTAGTTTCACACGGTATTTATGGACAACTCATTTTTCAATCATTTAGTGATAAAATCGCCGGCTTTTTAAATCTGTCTGATTATGGAGCCAAATTTCTTTTCTCACACCTTGCCGATGAATCGTTTTATGGCCCTTGGTCTAATGATTTCCCTAATACGGGAACCTGGCCCGGTTTTGGTTTCCAGTTTGCATTCAAGGTTTTACCCACCATTATCTTCTTTGGCGGATTTATGAGCGTTCTATACTACCTTGGAATTATGCAGAAAGTTATCGTAGCTATGAGCGGATTCATGCGTTGGACAATCGGCACCAGCGGCGCTGAAACCTTATCCTGCAGCGCCAATATTTTTGTTGGACAAACCGAAGCGCCTTTATTGATTAAGCCATTTTTGAACTCGATGACTAAATCAGAACTCTTAACAGTCATGGTCGGTGGATTTGCCACCATCGCCGGAGGTGTATTGGCTGGATACATCGCCATGGGTGTTCCTGCCGGTCATCTTATCGCTGCCAGTGTTATGTCTGCTCCTGCCGCACTGGTAATTGGTAAAATTATTTATCCTGAACTTGAACATTCACAGACAGCCGGAGACATTCAAATGCCTGATATTAAAGTAGGCGGAAATGTAATAGAGGCAGCGTCAAATGGCATTTCAGACGGACTGAAGCTCGCGGTTAATGTCGGTGCGATGCTTATCGGGTTTATCGCGTTAATCGCTGTGGTTGACACCTTATTAAACTGGTTGGATATGATCATTGATGGGCGATTACTGGCCGGCCAGTATTATGCATACAATGTGGCAGGATTATCTCCTGCAGTTGGAGAATACGCCGGATATTTCCCCGGCTCATTACAAACCTTTTTCGGAACCATTCTGCGGCCATTAGCATGGTTAATGGGTGTCCCGTGGGATCAGGCTGATAAAGTAGGCAATCTCTTAGGGATAAAACTTTCCTTGAACGAGTTTGTCGCGTTTGGAACGTTGGGGAATTACATTCAAAACAATGTTTTAGATCAAAGATCAATAATTATTTCTACCTATGCACTATGCGGGTTCGCTAATTTTGCATCCATCGGTATTCAGATTGGTGGAATCAGCGCCATTGCGCCCAAACGGAAATCCGACGTGGCTAAAGTTGGGCTCAAAGCCATGTTCGGCGGGGCGTTGGCTTCATGGCTGACCGCTACAATCGCCGGTATTTTAATCTGACCTCTGATCGTTTATTAAAAATATTAAATTTTTTGTAATAATATATAATACGTTAATTGGGAAATAAGATCAATAAATCTTATATTATCCTTTGAAAGGAAGTCTTCTTATGGCGAAAGTTAAAGGATATATAACCATTGATATTAAAAAATGCAAAGGATGTGAACTTTGTATTGCAGAATGCCCTCCGCAGGCTCTGATTATGAGCGCTCAAATCAATCAAAACGGATATCAATATGCCGTGTTGGCAGAAGATACTTGCACGGGTTGTACGAATTGTGCTTTGGTATGTCCTGAGGCTATTATTACCGTATTTAGAGAAAACAAAAAATTGGCTTATTCCATAACTCCTTCTTTGGAAAATCCTCGAAACATAGTTATTGATCCAATCGGTTAGGCGCTAATAATTATGAAAGTGCTCATGAAGGGAAACGAAGCGTTGGCTGAAGCGGCCATTCGTGCGGGTATCAAAGGGTATTTCGGCTATCCCATCACTCCTCAATCTGAATTATTGGAATATATGTCTACCCACTTAAAAGACCGAGGTGGTGTATTTATCCAGGCGGAGAGTGAAATCGCTGCCATCAATATGGTTTATGGGGCTGCCGGATGCGGTGTACGCGTCATGACCAGCACCAGCTCTCCCGGGTTTAGTTTGATGCAAGAGGGAATATCATTCCTTGCTTGTGCCGAATTGCCTTGTCTATTGGTTAATGTTGTCCGCGGAGGACCCGGACTTGGAACTATTCAACCATCCCAGAGCGACTATTTTCAAACGGTGAAAGGCGGTGGTCATGGCGACTACAATATAATTGTATTAGCGCCGAACAGCGTTCAGGAAATGGCTGATCATGTATATTTAGGAATGGATCTAGCAGATATCTACAGAATTCCTGTAACGATTCTTGCCGATGGTGCATTGGGACAAATGATGGAACCCGTTGAATTTCCAGAATATGATGTCGAAAGCCATAAAGTGGATCATTCGGCCTGGGCTACCCGCGGGCGTGTGAACGGAAAGCGACATGTTATTACCTCCTTGTATTTGGAACCTGAAATAATGGAAAAGATTAATCAACAACTTCAGAAAAAATATAGAGAAATTGAAGCAAAAGAAATACGTTTTGAATCCATTCAAACAAAAGATGCGGATATAATTATTGTTGCCTATGGATTGGTTTCACGGATTGCCCATAAAACCGTTGAATTAGCTCGAGCAGATGGAATAAAGGTTGGGTTATTAAGACCCATTACACTATTTCCGTTTCCATATCGTCAATTCAGCGACATCTCAAAAAATACTGATTTTATTCTGACGGTTGAAATGAATTCAGGCCAGATGGTGGAAGATGTAAAGCTCGCTATTAATGGGGAAATACCTGTAGAGTTTTATGGGCGCATGGGCGGAATGATACCTCAACCGGAAGAAATCCTTGAGGTAATAAAAGAAAAACAAAACCAATTATCTTCAAGAAAGAAAGTTTAATGACAGATTTTACAGAAGGAATTCAATGTGACTATCTAGACACGATGAACACAGTTTGGGAGAGCCCGCCAACGCTGTTAGATACACAAATGCATTATTGTCCGGGGTGTGGTCATTCGGTTGTTCACAGACTCATTATGGAAATTGTTCAAGAATTCGGAATTCAGGACAAAACCATTGGCGTCGCACCTGTGGGATGTGCTGTATTAGCATATAATTATATGGATATTGATATGCAACAAGCCGCTCACGGACGAGCGACAGCTGTTGCTACAGGTATAAAACGGGTACTTCCCGATCGAATTGTTTTTACATACCAAGGGGATGGTGATTTAGCCGCCATTGGAACCGGGGAGACTATTCATACAATCAATCGCGGTGAAAATATTGTTATGGTATTTATAAATAATGGAATTTACGGAATGACCGGTGGACAAATGGCGCCAACAACTCTTGAAGGGTCTGTGACTTCTACAACCCTTGATGGTAGAAATACATCTCTCCATGGTTTTCCAATTAAAATTGCTGATATGATTGCATTAATGCCCGGCGCATATTATGTCACACGGCAATCGGTGACAACCGCCAAGGCAGTACGTAAAACAAAAAAAGCATTACAAAAAGCGTTTACAAACCAGATTGAAAGTAAAGGCGGTGTCAGTTTTGTAGAAGTGGTCAGCAATTGTCCGGCGGGGTGGAAAATGACGCCTCTTGAGTCCAACGAATGGATTGATGAAACAATCATTAAACATTATCCACTTGGAGACATTAAGGTTCCGGAAAAAGGTTAATATGAAAAGGGAAACGCTCATAGCAGGTTTTGGAGGACAAGGTGTTTTGTCCATGGGGATGACGCTGGCTTATGCAGGAATGATCGAGGGGAAAAATGTTTCCTGGATGCCGAGCTATGGTCCGGAGATGCGCGGTGGAACTGCCAACTGTACTATTATTATTTCTGATGAAAAAATCAGTTCACCTATTATTAATGCGTATGATTCAATCATCATTTTGAATCAACCATCAATGGACAAATTTGAATCGGTTGTTAAAATAAATGGGCAAATTTTATACGAAGCAAACAATATTATCAATCCACCTACACGCAACGATGTGGATATTGTAAATATTCCGGCGAACAAGGAAGCTCTAATTATGGGGCAAAAGAAAGTGATGAACATGATTGTTTTGGGTGCATTTTTAGGACTGAATCCTGTGTTGAAACCCGAATCGATCATGGAAGGACTTAAAAAAGTTTTACCCAAAAGGCATCATCATCTTTTACCCATTAACGAAAAAGCCCTTGAAGTGGGGATATCACTGGCTTATTCAAAATCACCTTCATAAAGGGCAAGCGCTATGAGAACAAACAATCAAAATCAATTTGATACTATCGAAGATATTTTGAATTATGCCATAGTTGAAGAGAAGGATGCTTATTTCTTCTATAAAAATTCAGCCAATAAAATGGCAGACCCTGATTTGAAAAAGTTTCTTCTGGCCTTGGCTAAAATGGAAATAGAACACTATAATATTCTCAAAAAAAAGTTAGAAGAATGTAATGCGAATTCATTTTGTCATCATGGTATTATGTCTTCATTTCATGAAGAAGAATAATGGGTAGGTCTATTCCAAATAAATAAAGCGATGGCGGAAAATCAAACATACACAAAATATGCCTCCAATGCTGGTGCCATATTTACCGCTTTAAATGTTCATGTTGATGCATGTATTATCACCGGTAGTCTGGCCAACTTCGATCGGCTGAAAAAAGATTTATTATCAAACTTACGTTTTATTGAACAAGCCATAATTTATCCCGGCAGTTTTGAACTTGACGCTTTGGTCAATGGGGTTTATCGCAGCATGTCCGGGGAATTAAAACCAAAGGTATACACATGATTAAACACTTTCGAGAAATTCACAAAATGATGAGAAATTTCGAGCCGGCAAGGTTGGCCGTCGTTAATCCTCAACAAGAATATTTACAAAATGTCATAGCCAAAGCGAAGGAAAAGGGAATAATTGAACCACTTGTGTTTTTAAATGATGATCCCGCTATTGCTGCTATAGAGGCCGTTGAGGCGGCTGCATCGGGGAAAGCGGATCTGCTGATGATGGGTGACATTGATACGGCGCAACTAATCAGCATTGTCATGAAAAAAGATTATGGTTTACGCACAGACACTCTTTTTTCCTACATTGCTGTGCTTGAAACACCCTTCTACAATCGACTTATGTTGTGTTCCGATGGTGGTATAAACATCAAATTAAATGAGGAGACTGTACCGGCCATTGTTGAAAATGCATTATCGTTAGCTTCCTCTTTAGGCATTCAACAACCCAATCTAGCTTTTTTGTCCCTGGTAGAAACGATAACGCCAAAATTACCCTCAACTAAGCTATGGAAAAAGATGACTAAAAAATACAAATCAGATAATCGACTGACGGCCGAAGGTCCTTTGCCGCTGGATGTCGCCTTATCCGCCAATGCTGCAGAAAGAAAATCTATCCAATCAAACATCGCAGGTAAGGTAAATATTTTTATCGGGCCAACTATTACGTCCATAAATATGATGGCGAAAGCGCTAATGATCGTTGGAGGTGCAAAAGGCGGCAGTCTAATTCTGGGAGCAAAATGCCCCATCATTCTTTTGTCCCGGTCTGATTCCAGGCGAACAAATATGAATTCTATTGCACTAGGTTTACTCGCTTTAAACAGGAATTAAAATTGGATATTGAAAAATAATATTCTGATATTATGCAGTTGGGAACTGTTCGATTCTACAATCATTCGCAAATGTGTGCAGTTCACACTGGATACAATCGTTTTATTATCTTTAAAAGGAAAACTAGGCAATAGACGTTTGTAACGAACTCATGGGAGAATACCCACAGACAATATTTTTACTGAATGGGGAAATTAGCCGGTTGGATTTTTGCTAATGAGGATAAGAGCTTAAGAATATAGAGTTAAGAATTATTTATCGTCTTTTTTAAACACTAATCTTGCACAGATACTGAACAAATCCTTATTATTCATATAGGTAATTCTTATGCGTTTAATATTTATTGGCCCACCCGGTGTTGGAAAAGGTACCCAGGCAAAACGGATTTGTGATCATTTCGGCATTTTGCATTTATCCACCGGAGATATTCTTCGGGAAGAAATTTCTCAAAACTCACTCGTTGGCCAAGCGGCAAAACAAGTTATTGACAAGGGTGAATTGGTTCCGGATAACGTTTTATTGGATATAATGGCTATTCGTTTAAGCCAAAATGATTGTAAAAAAGGATATTGTCTTGACGGGTTTCCAAGAACCATCCCGCAAGCGGAGGGACTGGAACACATTCTTCGAAATCTACAGCAATCAATTGATGCTGTTATTAGCATTGATGCGAATGAAAAAGAATTGATTAAACGACTGGTTTTACGTGGCAATAACTCAGGTAGAACGGATGATACTTCTGATGTCGCTAAACAAAGGCTCGATGTTTATTGGAAACAAACGGCTCCACTCATAGAATTTTATTCTCGGAGAAATCTATTACAAAGTATAAATGGGGTTGGAGAAATTCCGGATATTACACAACAAATTTTAAACGGTTTAAGTTGATATGCTAAAAGTTGGGCTTACGGGTAGCATCGGGTGTGGGAAAAGTACAGCCAGTGCATTTTTGAAAGAAATGGGTGCCTACATTTTTGACGCGGATACAGAAGCTAAAAAATTATTGACACAAAACCCCATTGTTCAGAGTGAATTGATTGCTGAATTTGGAACGGATATTATGGGTCCTGGCAACACCATTTCAAAAGAGAAACTGGCTCGTATTGCTTTTCAAGATGAAGATCACCAAATGCGTCTGAATTTAGTCGTTCATCCCTATATATATGATTTAATCGATGGACATTTTAAAAAAATACAAAAGAAGAAAAACCATTCTATATTCATTGTGGATGGTGCAATGATTTTTGAATCAGGGTATGATCAGCATCTGGATTATGTCATCGTCATTACAGCAATGTTGAAAAACAGGATGGAGAGATCTACCTCCAGAGGAACACTCACGAGGGAACAGATTCTTCAACGAATGGAATTTCAATGGTCTGAAGAAATAAAAACAGGGCTAGCCGATTTTGTTATCCATAATGACGGCACAGAAGAAGATCTAAAAAGAGAAATCGCTTACGTTTTTCAGAAAATAGCCTAACGGAACCGTCTCCTTAATGCCCGCGGTTTATCTAATATTTCTTTGTAAATCACAGCCATTCTTACATTCTGTTGGTTTTTAAAAAATGATGTTTTTAGTATTTCTTTTTTAAGAAATTTACGCCTGATTGTCCCAATCTGATCATCATCATCTATTAATGATAAATCATCAGGAGCCCTATGGATTTTTTCTAATGGAACTTCACTTTTGTATTCCGGGCTCGGTTCAATTTTAGCATCATAATCTACTGTTTCAACAACAGGCGGGAGGATTTCCTCTTCTTGTTCATCCTCTGTTTCAACCAAATCAGGAAGGAGTTCTTTTATAAAACCAGGCGCTTCCCAACCATTTTCTTCTTCTTCTTCTTCCATTTTTCGATATGCTGCTTTCTGTTTCTTTTTCTTCATAAAAACTGAAAACAAATATAATATCAGCAGAAATATCCAATAGCCGAAGTCTTCCATTAATTATTATCCTCAGGAGCCTTTGGACCTTCTTCGCCCATATCTGCAATGGATTCGCGCATAGATGTATCCGATTTAATATTCTGCATATTATAATAATCGAAGATTCCCATATTACCATCACGAAAGGCCTGCGCCATTGCTTTAGGCACTTCAGCTTCCGCTTCCACTACCTTGGCTTGCATTTCTTGCGTTCTGGCTTTCATTTCCTGTTCTTCAGCTACAGCCATTGCCCTTCGGGTTTCTGCTCTTGCTTGGGCAACCCGCAAATCGGCTTCTGCCTGGTCGGCTTGCAAACTGGCGCCGATATTTTTACCAACATCCAAATCCGCTATATCAATGGAAAGAATTTCATAAGCTGTTCCGGCATCCAATCCTTTTTCCAGCACCGCCTTGGAAATATTATCCGGATTTTCCAGCACAGCACTATAATTAACAGAAGAACCGATTGCGCTTACAATACCTTCGCCTACACGAGCAATAATGGTCTCATCGGTGGCGCCGCCAATCAATCCGGCGAGGTTGGTTCTTACGGTCACACGAGCGCGAGCTTTTAATTCGATGCCGTCTTGTGAGACAGCAGATAAAAAGCCTTCCGTAGGAGCATCTATCACTTTCGGATACACACTCGTGGCAACAGCAGATTGTACATCTCGTCCTGCCAGGTCAATCGCTGTTGTCGTTTCGAATGTTAAAGTAATATTTGCTTTTGCAGCAGCAATTAATGCGATCACAATGTTTTGAACTTTTCCTCCGGCCAGAAAGTGTGTCTCCAACATATCGGTGGAAATTGACGGCAACCCAGCCTTGTGTAAATTGATTACACCATCGACAATTAACCTGGGTGGTATCTTTCGCAAACGCATACGGATTAGATCAATAATAGAAATGGGGCCTAAACCCAAACTCATAATGGATTGTATCCATAACCCAAAGGGGACAAAATAGAAAAGCATTACTACAAAAAATAGTATTAGTGATAACATGATTATTGAAGGTATTGTCATAATATTATTCCTTATTTAGATTAAGTTTGTCTTACAACTACACGATTTCCATCCACTGAAAGGATTTTCACAGATAAACCTTTATCAATATAAGATCCTTCAGTAACGACAAAAATTCGTTTTTCACCTACTTGAACCCAGCCGGAAGGGCGAAGATCAGTATCAGCAGCTCCTTCTTCACCCAGAAGATTTTCAAGGCCAATTGATGTATCATAGCCTTCTTCTTTTAATTGTGCGTTCGTAGATGTTAATTTTTTCCACAAGTCTGTTTTGGTCATCAGTTTAAACAAAAACACCATACCAATGATTCCGCCTAATATTCCAATGGTTAAT
Source organism: Fidelibacterota bacterium (assembly GCA_022561485.1). GTDB lineage: Bacteria > Fidelibacterota > Marinisomatia > Marinisomatales > TCS55 > JADFRD01. Next base: position 14,150 of record JADFRD010000017.1, read on the forward strand.
CCGGTTAAAGCCATGGTCTGAATTTCCTGACCTATAGGTACATCAGGCAAGAGTAATTCATAAAGCCCCCATATTATTATGCCGATGCCGGATATTCCTGCAATACCAAATCCCGGTATTACTAATATTTCAACCATCAACAAAACAGCACCAACCAAAACAATCAATAAATCAGTCATGGTTGCTAATTTGGCAATGTACGATGCCCCCAAGGATAAAGCCAAACATACAGCGCCAAATGTTCCCGGGATTCCCCAACCCGGACTTTGCAATTCAAATAATATTCCAAGAAATCCAAATGTGGTCAAAAGCGAGGCGACAATTGGATTAGTCAAAAACCGTACAAAATTTTCAGACCAGTTTTCTTTAGCAGAGCGAATTTCAGCATGAGACAATCCTAATTCTGCTAACACATCTTCTATTTTTTCTGTTTCTCCATCAGCCATTTTGTATTTAATAGCAGATTCTGTTGTGAGTGTTATCAACTTACCTTCCTTGCGGCCTTCAAGGTCAGTTACTTCAACGGAATCACCGTCTATTACCAAATGAGTAAATGTCAATTCTTCATCAACCATTCCTTTGGCAATATCCGTATTACGACCACGCTTTTCTGCCGTGGATGCCATCTCTTCCCGCATATAGCTAATGACTTTTTCACTGGCTTTTTTTCCTTGCATATCCACAGCCGTTGCAGCGCCGATTGTGCCGCCGCCTGTCATATAAATTTTTTCGCAGGACAGCGATATTAATGCTCCTGCAGAAATAGCCCTTCGATTGATAAACGCAACTGTTAAGATATCCGTATCAAGTATGGCATCCTTGATTTGCGTTGCAGCATCTACGCGACCGCCAAACGTGTCAATATCAAAAATAATCGCCTTGGCTCCAGCCTCTTCTGCTGTTGTAATAGCGCGCTCGATATAGGGTGGAAGGCCTAGATCTATTGTCCCTTGTATCGGTACTCGATAAACAATTGTTTCAGCAGAAACAGTTGACAAAAATAAATAGATAAATAGTAATATTCGCATTTTCATTATGTTACATCAAATCAGTGTTAATTTCAATACTGTCATCATAGAAATTATTTTATATTTGGCAATTCTGCAGGACATTTTACGTACAAATGCAATTTCATCATAAAATATCATATTATACATTGATTCTTTTTTCAAGTTGGTTAAAAAGTTTGTCTGAGACTGAACGCGACCGTCTTGGTTTAAGGATAGCGCGTCTTGCTTATTATGTACTCGCACTTCGAAAAAAAGATTCAGCAAAAAATATTGCTATTGCTTTTCCAAACAAACATAATCAATTCCAAAACAAAATATTGAAAAATACATATGCTTTTTTTTCAAAATCTTTTTTACAGTTTTTAGCATTGCCGAAATCATATCGATTTATTGAGATCGAAATTACAGGAAAGCATCTATTGGACAATGCTATAAAAGAAGAAAATGGTGTTATTTTAGTGACCGGTCATTTCGGAAAATGGGAAATAATGAGTTCGTGGTTAGGTTATACTGGTTATGAGTGTTATGCCGTGGCTCAACGCCAACGAAATAGAGGCGCAGATTTATTTTTCAGAAATCATAGACAAAAAACTGGAATGTCTATGATATACCGTAAATCTTCCCTAAAAAACATGTATCGAATTCTCGAAGAAAATAAAATATTAATTCTTGGTAGTGATCAAGATTCAAAGTCCCGAGGTGTATTTGTGAATTTCTTTAATAAACCAGCTTCAACTCCGAAAGGGGTTGCTCGTTTTCATTTAGAAACACAATCTCCCGTGTTATTTATCTCGTGTCATCTGGGGAAGAATAACCGGTATACAATTCATATTCAACCTGTCATACCTGTTGGACCACCAACAGTTGAAACAATTACTCAGGCATTCACAGATTTATTAGAAAAAAAAATTCGTCAGTTTCCAGAACAATATTTCTGGTTTCACAGACGTTGGAAATCAAAACCACCCTATTAACATGAATATTATTAACATAAAATCCGCTGACGCAGTTATGAATGCTTTTGATATACTTGAGAGTGGTGGAGTTATTGTATATCCGACAGATACAATTTACGGTTTTGGTGTTGATGCAAAAAATGATGCTGCAATACAAAAATTAAATCATATTAAAGGTCGCAAACAATCAATCAGCGTCCTGGCTCCTGATATAAAAACAGCTCTTTCATGGGCAAATATTTCCGTTGATGAAAAAGAACCAATTAAAGATAAACTTGGCGGAAACACGACTGTGATTTTCCCCGTAAAAGATGGCGTCGTGAGTCCAATGATTTTAGGAAAAGATAATACTCTTGGAGTAAGAATCCCTCATCATAAATTCTGTAATACACTTTCATCCATGGCTTCAAACCCGTTCACAACAACCAGTGTAAATAAACATGGCTCTATTCCATTGAATGACCCGGATATAATTATTAAACTATTTGGACATAACATTGATTTATTAATAGATGGCGGAAATTTAGAAGGAAATCAGAGCTCTGTTGTGTTTAAACTATATCATGGCGAACTCATCCAAATAAGATAATACAATGAGAATCATTTTTTTATTTATTTCATTACTTTCTATTTTACCCGGGCAAGATTTCCCTTTTAAGGTTGGAGAAAAATTGGTGTATAATGTAAAATTCAATATTATTCCTTCAGGAGTGGCGTTTCTGGAGGTCTTGGCTTACGATACGATCAACGGAAATCGAGTATACCATGCTCGTTTTACTGCAAAAACAAATTCAACATTTGATCTTTTATTCAAAATCAGAGATCAAATCGATATTTGGATGGATGAGCAATCCCTCTATACTCATCAATTAATAAAAACAATCAGAGAAGGCAAATACAGAAAAAAAACCATTACAACGATTAATTATAAAGATTCTCTTGCAGTTATTAATTCAGATTCAGTAAAAATTTATGGGGGTGTTCGTGATCCATATTCATTGTTCTATTATTTAAGAACTATACCTTTAGAAATTGGCCAAGTATTAGAATTCAAATCATTTGAAAATAAAAACACAACGCCGTTAAAATTAGCTGTAACAGGAACAGAAAACATCTCCACCGAAGCGGGAACATTTTCGTGTATTATTGTTCGACCTTACCGTAAAGGTAAATCGCTTTTGAAAAATGAAGGCGATATGCAGATCTGGTTCAGCGATGACGATAAGCGTTTGCCGGTACAAATACAGATTAAAATGAAGTTTGGTTCTATGCTGTTGAAACTAAGGAAAATTACTGAGCAATAAGTCGGCCAATATCATTGACAATTACTGTCGCAACGAGTAAGAGTAAAAATGCCATACCCACTTGTTGAATAACCATCCGGACCTTTATAGAAAGTTTTCTGCGCATGATTCCTTCTATGGCAATAATTAGAATGTGGCCGCCATCCAGTCCGGGAATTGGCAAAATATTAATGAATGCCAGATTGCAGCTTATGAGTGCCATAAACATTAAGAGTGCCGTCCAACCGGCTTTTGCTGTTTTACCGGCTAATTGAGCAATCATAATAGGACCGCCGATATCTTTCAATGATGCCTCTCCACTTGCCAACATCGATAATGACATAATAATCATTCCAAATCCATTCGCAGTTGCAATGAAACCGGTTTGGATCGCTTCAACAAACCCTATTGGCTGAAAGTAATACTTTTGAATAATTCCTATGGCTCCAAGTGTATCCAACCTTCCATCAATAACAGCGACTTGGAATTTGGTTTTCACATCGATATCAAATTGTTCTACATCTCTTTCGATCGTTAATGAAATTTCCGTATTTGGTAACGCATGAATTATTGAAGAAATATCAGACCATGTTTCTATCTTATCTCCATTTACTGATAAAATGCGGTCACCCACCCGTAAGCCGATATCTTCCGCCGGCATATTAGGAACCAATTGTGCGATAACGGGTTCATTGGTGAATTCAGGAATACCTGTGTATTTTGCTACGCCTGCGAATAAAACAAACGCCAACAAAACATTCGCAATGACCCCAGCGCTCATGACCCAAGCTTGAGCCAAGTGTGATTTGCTCATAAGTTCATCATCGGCATGGGAGATATTTTCATCCAGACTTTCATCTATGGACCCAGCCATTTTCACGTAGCCTCCAAGTGGAATAAGAGCTAAACAATATTCTGTTCCGCTACCTGTTTTGCCGGTTACATTGATTGTTTTTTCTAAAATTGGTCCCCAGATAAGTTTTCTATCTTCATTTAAATGATAAAAATAAACCCTGAACAACCACCCGTTATCCATTGAAATGAACGTGATTAATCTGGGTGGAAACCCGATAGAAAAACGATCAACTCGTACGCCAACCGAACGGGCAGCTAAAAAATGTCCGAGCTCGTGTACTGTTACTAGAACACCTAAAACAACAATGGTAGCCCAAAGTGTGGTCATCAGAAATAATTACCTCAATTGATTAATTAAATTCATTAACAAAATCCGTTGCCCAGAGTTCCAAATCTAATATTTCATTCAAAGTGGGTTCTGCTACCCAGTTATGAACCGCACATGCTTTTTCTATTATTTTTGGAATATCAGTAAACTGAATACGGCCTTCTAAAAATTTATATACGGCCTGTTCGTTGGCAACGTTCAGAACAGCTGGTGTCGACCCACCGCTTTCCATGGCATCATATGCCAATTTTATACAGGGGAATTTATCTAAATCAGGTGCTTCAAATGTAAGATTATTTATCTTTACAAGATCAAGCGTTTCCCAACCGGCTTCAACATGCCGCGGATAGGTCAATGAATATTGAATAGGGATTTTCATGTCGGGTACACCTAATTGTGCTTTTATAGAACCATCAGAAAATTCAACCATAGAATGAATGATAGATTGGGGATGAACAACAATTTCTATCTGATTCGCTTTCAAACCAAAAAGCCATTTTGCTTCTATCACTTCAAGCCCTTTGTTCATCATTGTTGCCGAATCGATAGTAATTTTATTCCCCATATCCCAGTTTGGATGATTAAGGGCTTCCTTGGGAGTAATTTCAGAAAATGTATTTACATCTCTTAATCTGAAGGGCCCTCCACTTCCAGTCAAAATGATTCTTCTAACATCGGACAGGTCTTCTCCGGTTAAACATTGCCAAATGGCCGAGTGCTCGCTATCAACTGGGAATATTTTTGCGCCGGTTTTCACTTTAATAGATTCTATTACGGACCCTGCCATGACCAGACTTTCCTTATTGCTTAATGCGACATTAACCCCTGCATCAAGAGAACGGATTGTCGGTTCCATTCCGGCGCTGCCCACTAAACCGTTCATGACAATATCAACATCATTTCTTCCGGCAATTTCTAACAATCCCTTTCGGCCCACTAAAACATCAATGGATTTTGAAACATTTTGTTTGACATATTTCCCTAACGAATCTTCAACAATAACAACTGCTTTTGGGTGAAACATATTTATCTGCTCAATAAGTTTATCAGCATTTTTATTGGCAGTGAGATATACGATTTCAATTTCATCACCAAGATTATGACACACCTTGAGTGTGTTTTCACCAATAGAACCAGTTGACCCAAGTATGGATAGTCGTTTTGACATTAGAAAAATGATCTCAAAAGTTGGATATTAAGCTGAACGAATTTAGAATGTATCTGTGTTTGGATATTAACATCAAACATTTTTAAATGATACCGTGTTGCCAAAACAAAATATGTGAGTGAATTTTCATTTATAGACGGAATTTCTTCATTATCAAAATTGCGAAAACTTGCACGGTAATTATTGTGACCTATCCCAAAGTTAATGGGAATTTCAGAAAGGGTTCTTCTCCATAGAATACTGAAACCGATTGTTCTTACCCTCAGATGGGTCGGCCCTTCCAGCCAACCCACACTAACTGAAGTTGCCCAAGTCTGTTCATGGTATTCCACCCCATAACCTGCTGCGTTTACAGGTTCATCTTTTGGTGACAGCAAATTCATTTTTCCCTTTAAAACTAAATTATTTGAAACGAGTATTTGCCCTTCTGCTATCGGCGGAAAAACGTGAGGATTTGTTTGTATGGACGTATGTGTTACATCCCAACCTAAGGGAAACGATATGACAATCCCGAACCGTTTGGTTTCTGATAAGTCCATAAGCGTAGGTTGTCCAAGTGATAAAACACTCGATATTAAAATAGGTTCAGTCTGTTTTATAAAAATAGCGCTGTTTGCTTCAGAAAGATCAAATGTTTGCCATTGGCCGAAAGCAGGAACCATGATTGCTATAAAATATATTACTATGAAACGAATCCGCATTTAAAGCATACTCTATTTCAAATGATACCACGCTCGCTGGTTTCAATAAAATTCACAATGGTTTTTATTTCATCAATATTTTCAATATCGAATTTGATTTTATTTAGCGCTTCTTTTCTGTTCAAATTGTCTGATCTGAAATACATCCGATACGCTTCCTTTATCAAACTGCGCGTTTTACTGTCAAAACCGCATCTTCGGAGACCAATTTGATTTACACCTGCAAATTTCAATGGTTCACCTGCTCCTAATATATATGGAGGGACATCCTGAACTACTCTAAATCCACCACCAATAAATACGTAATCTCCAATTTTAGAAAATTGATGGACAAGTACTCCTCCTCCTAACGAAACATGTTTACCCAATTCAACATGGCCACCCAGAGTGGCCAAATTGGCCATGATGACATGATTCTCAACTACACAATCATGGGCAACATGTGTACACGCCATTAACAATACGTCATTACCAATTTCTGTTGTTCCTCTTGCAGATGTTCCACGATTGATGGTGACTGACTCTCGTATTATTACATTATTTCCAATATGAGTGGTCGTTTTTTCACCGGAGAATTTTAAATCTTGTGGGGTTTCCCCAATGGAACAATTGTGGAAAATTTTTCCATTATTTCCTATTGTTGTTTCGGCTTTTATGGTTGTGTGATTACCAATGCTTGTATTGTCACCTATGCAAACATTTTCCTCTATAATGCTAAATGGCCCAACTGAAACATTATTACCTAGCTCTGCCTTGGGTGAAACTAAGGCAGAAGAATGTATACTTGTTGAAATGGTTATACTCCGACTCGATCAACAATATTGGCCATGATAAGGCCCTCGGCGACTATTTTATCGTCTACGTAAGCTACACCACCCAGTTTTACGGCATTCATGCGTATTTTAATCAATTTCATTTCGATGCGAACTTGATCCCCCGGAACAATAGGTTTTCTAAATTTTGACTTTTCAACCGCGGTAAATAACATATTCTTTTTCAGCGGATCTTCCACTGTATTAAGTACTAAAAAAGCACCTGCTTGTGCCATAGATTCCAATATAAGGACGCCAGGCATTACTGGATTTCCTGGGAAATGACCCTGAAAATATGGTTCATTTATCGTTACGTTTTTTATGGCTGTACAGTGTTTTCCAGGAACCAATTCAATAATTCTGTCAATCATAATAAATGGGTACCGGTGGGGTATAAGCGTCATGATCTCTTCAATAGACAACATATTTATCACCCTCGTTGATCAAATATTCAGTTTTGAAAAATAGTCGGCGTATTCTTGTCTAACCAACTTTACGAATTCCACATTACTGGCATGACCGCTTCTGACTGCGGTAACGTGCCCCTTTATTGGAACACCCAACAACGCCAAATCACCTATCAAGTCCAATGTTTTATGTCTTACCGGCTCATTTTTAAAACGCAATGCTTTGCCATTTAGGATTCCGTTGGCTCCAGAAATAATTGTTTCTTCTATGCCAAATAACTTCCGAAGACGATCCATTTCGCCATGAGCAATTTCCTTATCAATAATCACCACTGCATTATCGAGACTACCGCCTTTGATTAACCCCTGTTCTTTCAACATTTCAACTTCACTTAAAAAGCAAAATGTTCGTGCCGGAGCAACTTCTTTCGCAAAATCCTCTTCCATATTATAGATTGCTTCATACTGCGTTCCTAATTGCGACAGGGAATAATCTACCATGAAGGTTACGCGAAAACGGTTTGATGGTGTAACATGAATATCGATTTCTTTGACCGGATCAGAATAAGCAACCGCTTTACTGATAGACAGAACTTTCCTTTCCGCATTTTGAGTCACTTGGCCGGATTGTTTTAACACATTAACAAAGTCTTTTGCACTTCCATCCAACACAGGTGTTTCCTTGCTGGTCAGTTCTATAAGAATATTATCAATTCGTAAACCCGATACTGCCGCTAATGCATGTTCAACGGTATGAACCTTGACTCCATTTTGCTCAATAGTCGTTCCTCTGGAAATATCAACAACATGGTCAATATCCGCTTTGATTGCAGCGCTGCCTTTTATATCCGATCTCTTAAACTGTATGCCATAGTTTTCGGGTGCGGGCTTAAATGTAATTTTACTTTCAACACCCGTATGAAGTCCCACGCCGGTACATGATACAGCATGTTTAATGGTACGTTGTCGACGGTGACCTTTAAGCGTCATTTTCTATTTTAGAAATACGTTTTTTTAATATGTCAATTTCATGCAAAACAGCATCTTTTTTGTTTTGTTCTCTTATTTCTCGGGCAGGCATTCCAGCATAAACCTTACCGCCGGGAAGCGACTTTGTTGCTCCGCTTCTCGCCGCAAAAATGGCTCTATCACCTATTTTTACGTGCGGAACAACACCTGATTGCCCTGCGAATATACAATAATCTCCTATTTCAACGCTCCCTGCAATTCCAACGCAAGCAGCGAACAAACATCCCTTGCCTGTTTTCACATTATGCGCAATATGAACCAAATTATCCAGCTTGCTTCCTGAGCCAATAAACGTATCTCCGATCGTGCCTCTATCGATTGAACAGTTAGCTCCAATATCTACATTATCGCCAATAATAACCGATCCGGTCTGGGGTGTTTTATGGTGAATTCCATCTAATTCCACATAACCAAATCCATCACTTCCGATAACCGTGCCGCTAAAAATGATACAACTGTTTCCAATGGTACAGGAATGGTAAACATGAATATTGCTATGTAAAGTACAATTTGTTCCTACAACCACATTTCTTCCCAACACAGTATTGGCTCCAATCACTGTATTCTCCTTAATCCTTACACCGTCTTCAATAACACAATTGGGTCCAATGCTTACATTTTCGGAAATATTGGTATTGTCTGAAATGGTGGCTGATTGATGAATTCCCCATACGATTTTTGGTTTATCTTGAAAAAAATCCAAAACGTTTGCAAAGGCCAATTGGGGATTATCAACAAGTACTCCATCGAAATGGGTTAATACACTTTTATCGGCAGTGATAATTGCAGACGCAGCAGTATTATTGACATACTTCTTGTATTTGGGATTGCTTAAAAAGGTGATCGTTCCGGATCGCCCGCTCTGAATTTCCGAAACTCCATTTATCTCCAGTTTCGGATTACCTACGACCTTACCACCGGTAAGATCGGCCAATTCTCGCAATGAAGCCAAAGGAAATGTTATTGATCTTTTTCGGATATATTATACTTCCTTAGTTCGTAAAGGATATCGTCAGTTACATCAAAAGCGGGATTTCCATAGAGTAACGAAACAGACCCATCAATGATATAATCATATCCTTTCTCTGCAGCAACCTTATCGACGGCTCTTTTTACTTTAGAAAGAATTTCAAATTCCATCTGGGCTTGTTTTTGGTAAAGCACACCTTCCGGTCCAACTTTTTCAGCTTGAAAATTTTGCAATGCACGCTCTTTTTCAGCAATTTTTTGTTCCCTTTCCCGCCGCCATTCCGGAGAACTCATTAATCGTTGTGTTTCAAAAGAGTTTTTCAAGCTGTCCAAAGCCATCAATTGTATTTGATATTCCATTTGAACATTTCGGAATTCTGCCTGAAGCTGCGCTTCGGCATCTTTGAATTCTTCGTATTCTGATCGAATACGATCCGATTGAACAAAACCGATTTTTATTTCTGCAAGCAATGCTGATGTTAGCAAACCTGCCATGATTGTAACATACATGATTGTTTTTCGCACAGTTACTCCTTGATTCAGTTATTTAAAATGATTGACCAAATATAATTGTATAATTCCAACCTTCAGGTAATGTATCTCCATCGTTATCATCAAAGCCATAGCCCATATCAAATCCCAGCATTCCGATCATCGGCATGAAAAAACGTATCCCAACCCCCGCAGAAGTCTTCAAACTCAATGGACCTGAACGAGGTATGTTAAATGGTTCTATCATTGATACTGAATCCCATACATTACCCGCTTCAGCAAATAATAATCCATAAATCACGGGATTTTCTGAGAATGGAAATCGTAATTCAGTAACAAATCTTATCATGGACGTTCCATAACTTGTGACCCCACTTGAAGATTTAGGCCCGATAGAATTTTCCGGATATCCTCTCAACATGTTACCGTATGGAATACCATTTCCGCCCATAATAAATTTTTCATCCCATGGGATAATAGATTGTTTTTCCTGATCCTTTAAAGGTTCAATTACACCTATTTTCAATGAACTCATCATTACAAATTTCCAGAATGTAGGTGTATACCATTCCAAATTCAACACATGTTTAAGAAAGTCTTCATTGCCCCCCAGAAGACCTCCTGAGAATGTCGCTTCCCATGTAAATCGCGATCCTTTGCTGGTAAATTCCTGTCTGTCACGGCTGTCGCGGGTGATCACTTGAGTAATTGCTCTTCCTCTGGACTCGTTTAACCCGCCGGCATAAGTATCAATATCTTCCTGAGAACCTTGATATTTTTTCAATGATATATTCATCACCCAATAACCCCTGAAATAATCATCGGGCCACTTAAAACGACGACCCCACTGAACGGATCCACCCAATACTTTGGTGTCCAATTGAATGCCATATCCCGTTGCGGCGCCCCTGAACGTATTATAGAAAGAAAATCCCACTCGATTAGGAGTATCAAAAACCATTGGGTCAACAAATCGTACACTGAATGATTCATATTTTGCTCCGGACTGACCGCCGAAAGTATTTAATGACTGTTGAGCGCCAACATTGTAGCTAACGGTTAACAGCTGTCCCATCCCCCTAAAATTAGCGAACTCAATTCCGCCTCCGCCCATCAGGCCATACACACCGCTATAACCCACATTCATATTGGCGCGATCAGATGATTTTTCTTCTACGGTAATTTCCAAGTCAATCTCATCTTCATCCACAGGGATAACATCGGGAATTACATTGCTGAAATAATTTAAAATAAAGAGTTCCCGGGCGCTACGCTGCAGTTGCTGCCGGTTAAATACATCTCCGGGAAAAACATGCAATTGGCGCCGGATGACATTTTCTCTGGTTTTGTCATTCCCTTGAACGTAGATATTTCGAATGTAAACTTTATGATTTTCCGTCATTTCAAAATGAATATCTAAAGAGTCTAATCCTACAGGGGTAAAGCGCGGTTGAATGCTGCTGTAAATATATCCCCTGTCCATGTATAATCCATGCATGCGCTCGTAAACAGCGATATTGAATTCCTCCTCGTTGTATCGGTCGCCTTTTTCAAGATCCAGCGCGCGAGCCAATTGATCATCTGAATACAATGAATTGCCTTCCCATGAAAAATGTCTATAGTGATATTGGGGACCTTCTTCCAGCGTGATATAAATGAACATAGACTTTTTATTTTTATTATAAGAAATGGAATCCGTAACAATGGTTGCGTCACGATACCCTTCTTTTCTATAAAAATTGACAAGGTTTATTTTATCTTCTTCATACTTTTTTTCATTATAGTGTGATCTCCAGAATAAATACCAGCGCTGCTGTTTGGTTTCTTTCATTACTCTGCGCAAGCGAAAAGATGAAAAGCGTTCGTTCCCTTCAAAAATGATATTGCGGAGCTTTACTTTTTTATTCTCCTTAATGGTAAAAACGATATCGCGTGTTTGTTTCTTTTTTGTGCCACTGGATTCCGATAATTCTTTTAGTTCCCTTATTTCACCTTTTATATCAACTAATAAATAACCATCTTCAGCATAAAGTGCTTTCATATCCTTGATGGTAGACATAATTGTGTTTGGCCTGATGCGCATACCGGAGCGAAGACCTAATTCTTCATCAAACTTTTTATCTTTTATTTTTTTATTACCTTCATATTTTATCTCTCCCAAGATATAATTCTCTTCGACAACGATTGTGACATCAATTCCTTCTTCATGTTCATTGTCAATTCTAATTTGAATATCACTAAACAAACCCAACCGCCAGAGACGTTTTACGGCTCTGGAAAAATCTCCAGGAGCAATGTCTTCATTTTCCGTGAGCCCTGCCGTATAGCGAATCATGGTTTCAGAGGTAAGGTTATTTCCCTCAATGTTGACTTTACCCAATTTTATTTCATTTTGCTGGGCATATAGTGAACTGATAATAAAAAGTATGATGATAAATTTTCTTAACATGAATTAATTATTTTCTTTTTGCAGTTGTTCGCTCACTTTTCCAAAGCGCCGTTCGCGTTCCTGATAATCCTGAATGGACAGGTAAAGCTCTTTTTCTCTGAATCCAGGCCAATAAACATCGGTAATATATATTTCTGAATAAGCAATTTGCCAAAGTAGGAAATTACTGATCCTTCTTTCTCCACCGGTTCGAATCAACAATTCCGGGTCGGGAATATTTGATGTATATAAATACGATTTAAAAATATCTTCCGAGACAGATTCTAATTTGAGTTTACCGGATTCAAGGTCCTTACACATTGTTTTAACTGCACTTAAAATCTCCTGCCTGCCTCCGTAGCTCAAGGCTAGAATTAAATTGAGTCCGGTATTTGATTTGGTTTGTTCAATGCCATCGAGTATCCCCTGACGAGCTTCTGACGGTAAATCATCAAGAGATCCAATGGTGGTCAGTTTTACATTATTTTTATCTAAGTCTGAAATTTCTTTCCGGATAGTTTTGAGCAACAATTGCATTAAAGCGGATACTTCTTTTTTCGGACGGGACCAGTTTTCAAAAGAAAAGGTGTATAATGTCAAGTGCTTTACGCCCAACCCGCCGCAGACGCGTGTGATTTCACGAACGGAGTTAATCCCTTCACTGTGACCAGCAAAACGGGGCAAACGTCTTTCTTTCGCCCAGCGTCCGTTTCCATCCATAATGATGGCAATATGACTAGGGATATTTCCGTTGGAAATGATTTGATCTCTTAGTGTTTCAGTTGACATTATTTTTCGTAAACAGTCAAAAATCGCGGGCGAAATTACCTTTTACATTGCCTATATACAACTTGTTGTATCGAGTATAACGAACCTTTATCAATCCGGTTCCTCATATAGTTCAGCAATATGATGATTAAAAACCTTTATCCCATTAGGAATTTGAACATTTTTATAAACAGCGCGGCATTTATAACACACAGCTTCGTCCGGCACACGCTTGTAAAGGAACCAGTCAATGATTGCCACAACCATGAGACTTAATCCATATGTAAACGGAACCAGTATCGCGCCGGATAATATGACTAAACAACCCATCGTCCGGTTAAAATCTTTCTGGTGATAAAAATGCTTACAGCCGCAAGAAGGACATTGAGAAAAATCCATTTTTTCTGTCATAAAATAATGCCGTCTTGGAATAAAACATATTTATAACAAAGATCACCTACAAAAAGAGATAATACGCTGACGTAAAGGAGTCCTGTAGCGCTCTGAGTGGCATGAAGTTTTAACGTTCGCCAAATGAAAATGTGTAGCGTTAGGGGAACAACCAAACCAAAAAAGAATGCCACTCCCAGAAAAAACCCATCAAGGCTCTGAACATATTGAAACAGAGACCGTGAGATACCATAATCGTCCACGATAACAATCGAGGGGAATTGAATCATATTCCATACGAATCGGATTCCAAGCAATCCGACTAAAACATTGGAAACTTTTTGCAATAATCCGATGGGCAGTTGAACCACATTTAAGTACCAATGACCGAGGATCATGGCAAACATCACACCAGCCAGAATCGCCTGGCTTAAAATACTGACAATGATAGAGATAGCTGCCCCTTGAACCGGAATGATTTCTATTGTCATAAAAGCAAAAATGATACAACCAACGAATGATACAAAAGAAATAACAATATTGGATATTTTTTCATTATTCCAATACTTAAACGTAATAAGCAGGTGCAGCCCCAGCCAGCCGGCGATTCCATAGAGGATTGATGATTGAGCGCCCATGGACCATGTTAATACCAGGGCCATTCCTCCAATAACTCCAGATAATCCAAGATTAAAATTGTAAAACCCGGAATCGATTTTTTTTCTGGGTGTAAACCATAGAAAAAAAGGATACAGTACAGCAAAGCCAAACAGGGTATAAATTAATATGTCTCCAATATGGGCTATCATGACGCCCGTTTGAAACTAATCTTGTAAAATTTTGTCAATGCTGTCGGCGATATTTTTATATACTTTAGAGATCGGCGAATCCGGATCACTCAATACCAGAGGCTTTCCGTTATCGGTTGCGGCCATTAACTCTTGTGAAATGGGAATTTCGCCCAATAAGGGTACACCCAGCCGTTTGCTTTCCTGTAATCCACCCCCTTTTTTGAACAGATCCAATTGAAATTCAAAATGGCCATTTTCATCAACGGTTATATTCCCTAAACCGGCAATAGCTAATTGTTGATCGCTTGTACTATGGGTGATGTGGCCTTTAATAACCAAACCGGACATATTTTCCACAACACCCAACACGGGCGTTTGCACCTTCCTGAACATATCTGCGCCTTTACGCACATCGGTCAGGGCCATGTCCTGTGGAGTCGTTACAATGATTGCACCGCTGATGCGGATCTTTTGCGTCAGTGTTAATTGAACGTCACCTGTCCCTGGTGGTAAATCTAAAATTAAATAGTCCAATTCACCCCACAGGACATCCTGGAAAAATTGTTCTGTCATGCGGCTCACCATGGGGCCTCGCCATATGGTGGGTGTATTATTGCCGCTGATAAACCCAAAGGACATGACTTTCATGCCGTACCGTTCCAAAGGCACCAGCTTTTTGTCCTGAGTTAAATGGGGATTTTCATTAAAACCTAAAATGGTGGGCAAAGATGGCCCATAGATATCCAAATCCAGCAGGCCGACCTTGTATCCTTTTTGAGTCAGCGCGATGGCCAGATTGGCAGCAACGGTGGATTTCCCGACGCCTCCCTTTCCGCTGGCCACAGCAACAATATGGTTCACTTTTTCCAACGGCATTGGCCCGGCAGGGATATCCTTGCCTATGGGTGCAGCTTGCTCTTGCGCAGATATTTCAATATCCACATTATCAAAGGAGCCTTCTGTTAACAGAATATCTTTTACTGCATTACGGACCGTTTCTTTTTTATCTTCTTTTTGAGTAGATATTTTTAATGTGACTGAAACGGTTTTTCCATCTATTTCAACATTTTCCACCATGCCAAATGAAACAATATCCCTGCTGAATCCGGGATACTTAATTTGCTTTAAAAGCTCTAATACGTCTTGTTTATTCATTGTCATTAAGAGAGTAAAAACGGCTGTTTAAACAGCCGTTTTATGAGTAATAATTAATTGTGGAGCGATATTATCCGCTGTAATCACGCCCGAACCATTCGTAATTGATTTTGATGTATTCGTTCCATTCCTCAGGAACTTCGCTTTCTTCAAAGATAGCTTCCACCGGGCATTCCGGTTCGCAAGCGCCGCAATCAATACATTCTTCCGGGTCAATGTAGAGCTGTTTTCCTTCGGGATCAAAATCCGGTTCTTTTGCTTCGGCTCCAGCTCCTGTTTTGTCTTCAGGTCCATGGATACAATCCACCGGACATACTTCTACGCAGGCAGTGTCGCACGTGCCAACACAAGGTTCTGCAATAATGTAGGTCATTTTATTCTCCTAAATGCTCGTTGGTTAATTCTTTCTTGTTATTAATTGGTTTGAATACAAGATTAAAATTTAGGGGTGTTTTTTAAAGGTGAAAAGGATTTTAAACATTAACTTTCCCAATCATTTATTCATTATCTATGTGGAATCGAAACATAACCATTCTCTGGCTGGCGCAGCTCATTTCTTATATGGGCGACGCTATTTACCAGATAGCCCTCATCTGGCTCATCTTTGATATGACCGGTTCTTCTATTATAACCGGCCTGGTAGCCATGAGCGCTTATTTACCGGCCATGTTCTTTGGACTTTTGGGCGGCGTGTTTGCTGATAAGTATGATCGGCTGCGCATTATGCATATTGCGAACGTTAGTCAGTCGTTGACCGTAATCGTTATTCCCATTACGCTCTATTACGGTGCAGCCGATGCCATGCTCATTGGTTTTCTGGCGTTCGTGCGTACCAGCTTTGGCACATTATTCCCGCCGGCTCTTAATGCCTTTATTCCGGAAGTGGTTGAAAAGAAACACCTGACGCAAGTGAATTCGCTCAATGCAACCAGCATGCAGTTGGCCTATCTCTTAGGCCCTGCTTTTGCGGGAATTTTATTGGGAATCATATCCCTAAGTACATTATTCATTTTTGATGCTGTTTCATTTCTTGCAGCCTCCGCATTGCTTCTGTTTGTGGTTAAAAAAAGAAAGCCCCGCCGCCCGGAAACACACGCAACATTAACGCAGCTCAAAGCCGGATTAAAGTATATTATCAATCACCGCAGTATTGGTTATCTCATTTTATTGACCATTTTAAACAATATTTTCATCATGGGTCCTGCCATCGTGGGAATGCCTATTTTGGTTAAAACCACCTTGGGGGGAACCGCTTCCGATTTTGCTTTTGTGGAAGCGGGTATGGCCTGTGGGATGCTCCTCGGATCGTGGCTGGTGTACAAATTCAGCTATCGATTTAATAATGGGTTTTTACTTCTCATTGGAATGTTGTGGGATGGAATAACCTATACCTTTTTCTATTGGGTGCCTTCCGTGCCCATGGCCATTGTAATGATTATCATTCATGGTGTGGGTATTCCCGTTATAACCATTACCCGTACAGCCATCATTCAACGTAACGTGCCCAATGAATATCATGGACGATTATTTTCAATGGTACATCTGGCCGTGGTGGGAATGACTGCTTTGTCAGCAGCGTTGGTGGGTATTTTGGCTTCCTTTATACCCATTACAGTTGTGTTTTTAATTTTCGGAATAGGGGCATTTTTAAGCGGATTGATAGGCCTCACGTCTTCCGGCCTGAGGAAGTTGAATTAGAAATAATCCGTTTTATATAATAATGAAAGCTCTTTATATACTTACTATGCTTGCTCTATAAGTTTCAAACTCCTATTATAATATTTCAATAGGTGGTTATATTTGCCAATCTATCAAGATAAAATGTAGAAATATTTTCTGTATATTTACATCGTTAGAAGGAGCAAGGAAATGAAGTTGATATTCCTAATATTATTTTTTGGTATTATATCTTCAAACGCTCAAACACAGCCCTATGGTTTGAATGAAAATTTGCATAAGCCAGAGCCAAACAAAAGGTTGTTGAGGGATATGAGTATTAATTTTCAAAATAATTTCGGATACACGATTGTAAATGTCTCTGAAGCGATGGACATTCCTGAATACTTTTATATCACTGAATTAGGTTTGGTTGATTATGATCAATTTAATTATAAGGGGTTAATTCAAATATTTTTTAATAGCTCCCAGAAAGTTTCATATGGTGCTGAACTAGGATTTAACAGATTGTATTATTGGGAAGAAAAATATAAACCATATGGATTTGATGCGCGGTGGCGTTGGGGAACTATTTGGACCTGGCATTTAGGGGGACTAATAAGGTTGAAT
This sequence comes from Fidelibacterota bacterium, assembly GCA_022561485.1. GTDB lineage: Bacteria > Fidelibacterota > Marinisomatia > Marinisomatales > TCS55 > JADFRD01. The sequence goes on from JADFRD010000017.1 coordinate 31,978, forward strand.
TTTGCCTCCCATTACTACGCTTTAACAGGTGGTAGTGTTCACGTTTATTTTAATGAATCAGGTGCCACTTTAGGTATACCGTTTGCTATTGGTCATGAATTACCAATTTCTAAAATATTCACCATTCCAATTGAATTTCGGGTGGATATAATATATGGTAATAATACTCCAATTGGCCTTGGTGGAGGAATTGGATTAAAATTCAATTTTAATGGGTAATATTGATACAATTTTCTGTTGTGCCCTCTGATATTATGAAATTTTTAAAAAGGCCACAAACCTACTTCTTTTTTTATGTTAACCATATAGACAGTGTTAACTTATGTTAACCTTTGTATATTGAGTTAACCTATGTTAACCTACAAGAGACAGGTTAACATCATCATTGCAGGTAAGAATCATGACCAACGAAAAATATATCACTATTCCTGAACTGGCAAAGCTTCTCGGGGTCAGCCGCATCGCAATCTACAAACGGGTCAAGAAAGGACAAATCCCTGCCACAAAGATTGGTAGGACCTATGTTATTACAGACCAGACTATCGCAAACATCCTTGGCAAGAATGTAACAAGAAGGAGAAAGAAACAGATAGATGCCGCTGTTCGCAAAATAGTGCTGGAATATGGAGAAGTCCTTAAACAATTGGGCAAGGAATAGTGATTATCATAACCATAGCAGATGTAGAATATCTTGCCTTCCGGCTCACCAAGGAGAATTTTTCTTTCAAACAACAGGTCGTATCAGCTATACGGATGTTCATTCGAGACCATCGGCAGATGCGAACTTGTCAGACCAACAAGGACAGACAACTGGTAGCGGCGCATGATGGCAGTTATTAAGGGTTGTTTTTCATAAAACAGGAACAAATTTCGGTTGCGGGTTGGTATGCAATCCTGTACTTTTACCTTTGAAATATGTTATTACACTATACAAACAATGTTGATTTTATTTACGTGGATAAATGCCAATTATTATTTCCCGTACTACTAACAGGCCAACAGGTTGGGAAGGGTGATGTGATGCAAAATATTCCACATATTGATACTGCTATTCCAACCATCGTACCAGTCCCATAAAAACAAAATGGAGAAGTAATGATACAACCGGACATCATCCAAAAAATACTTAAAGACAGTAATTATCATCTGGACCTATTCAAGAAAGATGAAATTGAAACTTTGCGCAGTAAAATTTTTACTAAAACTACAAGAGGCAAAGAAACACCCTTTGTGACCTGTATCGTTCGTGAAAAGGATATTCAGTTAAAGCCTGAAGAAATCGTCCGCCAACTTTATGCTGCACGGCTAATTAAACTGTACGGTTACCCCAAAAAACGGTTAGCTTTTGAATACACGGTTAACTTTGGTAGGGAAAAGAAAAGTTCTGATATTGTCATTTTTGACAAAGATCGTTTCGATACCGCCTATATCATTGTAGAGTTAAAAAAGCCCAAACTCATAGATGGGAAAAACCAACTTCGTTCCTATTGCAACGCTACTGGTGCACCCATTGGTATTTGGACGAACGGTGATCAAATATCCCATTACCACCGTAAAGACCCCAATTACTTTGAACCCATTACTGATATTCCAAAGGCAAAACAAAGTCTCAAGGACATACTCAGCGAACGTTTTACCCTGAAAAACTTGATTATCAAAGACGAACTTGCCAATAAGCGAAAGTCCCTCAACAATATCATATTAGAA
>JADFRD010000161.1 GCA_022561485.1 Fidelibacterota bacterium
TGGAAATCCTGAAAATAGCAATTATGGGAGCCATGCTGTTTGGGTGTCTGGAGATTCAAAGTATGCCATTACAGCCGATGAAAAGAGCGGCGGTTTTATTAATATTTTTGATATCCAGGATTTCGATAACATTAATCTTTTAGCAACCTGGTATCCGAATAAACCTCAGGCAGCTTCAAAATCTGTTCATAATGTCTTTTGGAAAGATGATCTTCTGTACATATCTTATTATGTATATGGTACACGTGTAGTGGATATGAGTGATCCGTCAAATCCGGTTGAGGTTGGTTATTATGATTTTTATCCAGGCGATGCAGGATTATATAACGGAAACTGGGGTACATATCCTTACACTGCAAATGGTCTTATTTATTCCACAGGTTTCAGTGGAAACGGTTTTTTTGTTATGAGTTACCCCTTTTATGGAGACATAGAGTTTGATGAATTGAAAGATACTGAAGACAATGTATCTTCTATACCATTAGGTGTGACAATAGCACAAAGTCTTAATTATACTATAGATTATTCTACTTTAATGCTATTTTGGGGTTTGAATGGAACTTTGACCGATTCTGTTTTTATGAATGCAGATGGGGGGCTTTATACAGCTGATATTGTTCCTAACGGTGATGACGGTACGATGCATTATTACGTTGCTTTCGAAACGACTGATGGTAATCGAGTCACTAAACCATATGGTGCACCATTTTCTACTTTTACATTCAATATTGGAGCAGATCAGATCGCTCCTGTAGTACATTCACTTTCGGATATTGATGATCAGTTATATCCAAATGGTAGTCATATTGTCTATGCAGATGTAACTGATAACATAGGTGTGGATTCTGTTTATCTCTTCTGGCAAGTGGGAGATGGAATTGAACAGTCCGTTCCGTGTACCCATATTTACAATAGCAGTATATACGAGGGTGAATTGACATATTCTGATTTACCTCCCGGCACCGATATTAATTATTGGATCCAGGTGATTGATGCATCAAGTTTGGCCAACCAAACTGAATCTGAAATGAAATTATTTTACGTAACAGATGATTATATTCTCGGGAATTTTGAAAATGAATTGGCATTAAGTGACTGGAATCTCGGCACATGGGGCAGACAGTATGTCAATTCAGAAATAGGTTTTGCAATAAATGACAGCCCCGGGACAACATATGAGCCTAACGCTGAAAATCCTTGTGATTTAATTGAGCCAATTAATCTGACATATTTTGATCATGCCTATTTTAGGTTTATATCGGGTGAAATGCTTGGCGATGGTGACTTTGGTTATTTACAACTAAAGCAAGGTACTGACGGACTTTGGTCAACAAAGCTCACAGTAAACAGTTTTAATGTGATAAAGCAAAAATATGTTGACCTCGATGAGTATCTAAATGAAGATGAATTGTATATTCGATTACTGTTTACCTCCGATAGTGATAATGAATCAACAGGCTGGTTCGTTGATGATATTCATTTGGTATTAAATCAAGAAATGCCCATTGTGGGTGTCGAAGATGATCTTAATTTACCATCAGACATTGTTCTGCATAATGCGTATCCAAATCCATTTAATCCAATGACAACCATTCAATATAAATTACCCAATGCGGGAATTGTAGACCTAAAGATATACGATTTAATGGGTAGGGAAGTCCGTTCATTGGTGAATGCATTTACGAGTGCAGGGACTCAATCAGTCATCTGGGATGCAAAAGATGATAACGGTAATTCAGTTAGTTCCGGCGTTTATATTTATAGGCTTGAATCCCAAGGACAACTGCATTCAAAGAAACTGGTATTACTTAAATAATATTTTTATGAAATCACATGAAAGGGCAGAGGTTTCTGCCCTTTCTTATTATATTTAATATTTCATCAATTTCCTCGCCATTATTCAGCCATTCATGTAATGTTTTAGCAGAGCATGCAATCATTTGTCAAAATAATTTTGGTGATCAATTAGTTAAATCGATTTTTATTTTACTAACCTGGATTATTCATTAGGATGCTGACATTGTTCACAAGGGTTCCCCGTAAAGTTCTTAAATTCAGGTACTTACAACCATAAAGAAACAAGGAGAACCCATGCAAACAATTGAAAAAAACTTACACCGCCAAAATGACACAAACCAAAGAAATTTATCCCAAATATCATTGCCAATCCAACTCACAGGCAGCCCGGTGTGTGGTAAGCATGTAGCCATAGACTTTAATGGCGGCAATGTAACCAGTGATGCCGGTGTGCTGTTATTAAGTGAAATTGAAAAACAAATCGGGTTAATTGATTCCCTGTCAGCCTGTATTCAAGATTCACGTCGTTCCTATTCAGTGGATCATTCCATAAATGACCTTTTTGCTCAAAGAATTTATCAGA
>JADFRD010000162.1 GCA_022561485.1 Fidelibacterota bacterium
TTTAGAGGCAACAGACGAATACGATGCCGGCCCTGTTTGGGCGAGTGAAATCTTCCCCATGAGAAATGCGTCAAAAAGTTCAATTTATCGCAGGGAAATCTCTGATGCAGCTGTAGAATGTTTGTTGACTGCATTAGATAAATTCTCAATATCGGGAAGGTCAGCTAAAAATGTGGAATTTCAGCAGAATGGTCAATTCCGCAGAAAAATGATCCAAGAGGATAGAAAAATAAATTGGAATAAGGATACCACCCTTACTGTTCTTCGAAAAATTTGGTCTTCCGATGGAAGTCCCGGCGTTTTAGATGAAATCAACGGCATTCCTTTTTATTTGCATGACGCCGAAATAGCCGAGGATTTGACCGGCCAACCGGGAGAAATATTGGGTACGAAATCCGGCGCTATCTGCAAGGCAACGGTTGATGGAGCAATTTGGATAGGACATTTACGTCCACCACGGAATGATGATGGTCGAGGAATAAAATTATCTTCCCATGATTGGATCACCCATTATAATCTTGAGCTGCCCACCTTAAAACAATCACCTTCAAAACAAATAATTTTTGAATCAAAAGATGGTATCGGATACTTTCATTTTCCATTCTATAATGGAGCCATGAATACAACGCAGTGTCAACAATTGAAAAATGAAATAATCTCCAGAAAAACAGGAACAGAAAAGGTTTGGGTCCTTGCCGGCGGTCCGGATTTTTGGTCAAACGGCATTCACCTGGGTCAAATCGAACAAGCTGAAAGTCCGGCGGATGAATCGAAGAACAATATTGAAGCAATGAATAATTTGGTGCGGGAAATAATTTATAGAACAGACAAATACATCATTGCAGCATTAGGTGCAAATGCTGCCGCAGGTGGAGTATTTCTTTCCCTGTCTGCAGACAAAATCATTGCAAAAGACAGCGTAGTATTGAATCCCCATTATCGAAATATGGGTAACCTATATGGTTCAGAATATTGGACGTATCTCCTACCCCGAAGATTGTCTCCAAAGGCTTCGCAGGAATTGATTCAAAGAAGATTACCCATCACAGCGAAACGAGCAAAAAATATGGGATTAATTGATGATGTTTTCACAGGGAATCATGAATCTTTTTGGGCGAAAATACATGAATATGCCAAATCAATTAATATGGGGAAAAACCTATCATCTTTACTGGATAAAAAGTCAAAAAAATTAGCGTCTGATAACAAACAAAAAACAATCGATTCTTATCGAGATAATGAGATGGAAAAAATGCATTTAAATTTCTATGGTTTTGATCCCAGCTACCATGTAGCACGGTATAATTTTATCCGTAAACGACCCATTAGCTGGACGCCTCTTTACCTTGCGAAACATCGAACCAAAGCCAATGAAAACAAACCTATAAAACAAGTAGAAGGATAATAATCTATGTGTTTAGCAATACCGGGAAAAGTGGTAAAAATCTATGATAAAAATGGATTATTAATGGGCCGTATTGATTATGGCGGCACGAGTCATGAAGCCTGTCTGGAATATGTCCCGGAAATTAAAATCGGTGAATACGCCATTGTTCATGCAGGATTTGCACTTTCGATCCTGGATGAAGAGGAAGCAAAAAAAACGCTTGATACATGGGCAGAGTTGGTGGATGCAGTGGAACGTGAAGGAATAGATGTTTATGGTAATCCCATAAAAAAATGAATCCGATGATTGAAACCAATATACTGCTGCTAACCGCTGCGTCAATTGGTTTTGTTCATACCATCATCGGACCTGATCACTACCTGCCCTTTATCATGATCAGCAGGGCTCGATCATGGTCTTTTCAAAAAACAATCTTCATCACTCTTCTTTGCGGAATTGGCCATGTCCTAGGCTCGGTCATTCTAGGACTCGTCGGAATCATGTTTGGTGTCGCTGTTGGCCTACTGGATGAGATTGAATCCGTCCGGGGTAATTTTGCCGGTTGGCTGCTCATTGGCTTTGGAGTCGCCTACGCTGCTTGGGGATTAAGACTGGGTTTACGGGCAAAAGAACACGTTCATGATCATCAGCACGAAGATGAAGATCATCACCATTCACATCACCACCTGGGAAAACATTTCCATATTCACGGCGATGTTAAAACCATAACGCCTTGGGCTCTGTTTGTTATATTTATCCTCGGCCCTTGCGAACCACTTATCCCTGTCCTCATGTATCCCGCGGCCCAGGGAGATTGGTGGGCGCTGGCTGGAGTCACGTTTGTCTTTGGCGCTGTAACCATCGCAACGATGACAATTATTGTCATGATTTCTTATAAAAGACTTGTAAACTTTAATCTCGGGTTTTTGGAAAAATATACACATGCCCTGGCCGGGTTGATCATCGCCATATCGGGAATAGCTATTA
>JADFRD010000086.1 GCA_022561485.1 Fidelibacterota bacterium
GAAGACCAATTCAGACGTTTAGCAGAAATATGCCATTCAATAATTATTATAAAACGTAATGAGTCCACTCCGTAAAGGGGTTAAAACCCCTGTATTTTGTTTTTTCGCTTTAACCCCTGCCCTAAAGGACAGGGTAAGTGACTTGCCGTATCGTGCTGAATATTTGATACTTACCCCGACATTTATGTCGGGGTGTAAATATCGGGAAAAATTGGGATTTATCCCAATAAGACCTTTCTGGAGTGGACTCCGTAATTATTTAAAAACCATTATGTTTTACATATTACGTATTACGTTTATCCTGCATCTCGAGATTTCAGAGAATTTTCTCGATTTTACCGTCTGATGAATTTGGGGGTAATTTAAACAATGCATTATTTTGACTGGATAGCTATTGGTGCATATTTCATTCTTCTATTATGGTTGGGTTTTTATAAATCTTCGAAAAATAAAGATGAAAAAGATTTCATTCTTGCCGGAAGAAGATTAAGTCTCCCCGGCTTCGTCGCTACCTTAGTCGCCACTTGGTATGGCGGTATTTTGGGTGTGGGTGAGAATACCTACAATTTTGGAATTCAAACATGGTTTATCTTTGGTCTGCCTTATTATATATTTGGTTTTTTGTTTGCAGTTTTCCTGGCGCCGAGGATTCGAAACCTCCCCCATCGTTCAATACCGGATCACTTTAATAAACACTTCGGGAAAAGCGCCGGAATTATCAGCGCTTTGTTAATTCTCATTTTAGCGTCCCCTGCCCCTTACATTTTAAGTCTGGGAATATTATTGCAGCATACCCTGCATTGGACATTGCAACCAGCCATATTATTCGCAGCGGGAGTCAGTTTAGTCTACATATGGTTTGGCGGATTTAGAGCTGTCATCCGGACAGACAAATTGCAATTTGTACTCATGTTTTTGGGTTTTATTTTGCTTTTATTTTATTCATGGAATTCCATTGGTTCTCCGGTTTCATTAATATCTACTTTGCCTGAACGTTATTTTGACCCAACAGGGGGAAATTCTTTTCAATATATTTTGGTATGGTTTTTTATTGCTATGTGGACTTTTATTGATCCGGGATTTTATCAACGGACAGCTGCTGCAAAATCACCGGATGCAGCGAAGAAAGGTATTTTGATATCCATCGGTTTCTGGTTTGTTTTTGATATTCTAACAGTGACGACAGGACTCTACGCTGCAGTACTGATTCCAGACCAAGTTGCAACAATGGCATACCCCGAATTGGCATCTCGAATACTTCCACCTTTTGTGTATGGGCTTTTCCTGGTTGGCCTGTTTTCAACAATCATGTCTACAATTGATTCCAACGGATTGATTAGTGCAATTACGTTTGGCAGAGATATTTTATGGAGAATGCAGGAAAAGGAAGAATCATCAGATTCTATAACCCATATCCGAAAGGGTCTGGTGGTCATGGCGTTTATTGCGGTGTTATTGGCCATCAGTATTCCTTCTGTCGTGCGGCTCTGGTATATCATCGGATCCATAATTGTGCCGGGAATACTTTTACCTTTTTTACTGACATTTTCAAAAATTAAATTACAGCCGAAGAAAGCAAATATTGTTATTATTATGCCTGTTATTATTGCCATATTTTGGTTTGTTTTTGGACGTTTATCCGGGCATTACCCGTGGGGAATTGAACCATTTTATCCTGGATTATTGATCTCTATTCTATTATTAGGGTTATGGACGGAGAAAAACAATGAAAATTGAAATTGAACGGAAATTTCTTGTAAAAGAAAACTGGAATAAACCAAAAAATGGTTATCATTATTCTCAAGGGTATATCAATACGGATATAAATCGTCTGGTTCGCATTCGAATTGTCGATGAGAATGGAACAAAAAAAGGATTTCTGACTATTAAAGGATCGGGGAATGACAGCGGGTTAAGTAGATACGAGTTTGAAGTGGAAATTCCTGTTCCGGATGCTAACAATCTCTTATTACTTTGTGATCAACCCCTCATTGAAAAAACCCGTTATAAATTTGAATATGAAGTTTTAACTTGGGAAATAGATGAATTCCACGGGTTAAATGAAGGATTAATTATGGCAGAAGTTGAATTGAAAAAAGAAGATCAAAAATTTTCAAAACCGGTTTTTATTGGAGAAGAAGTAACAGGCAGTATAAAATATTATAATTTTATGCTACAGAAAAACCCCTATACCACTTGGAAAAATAAATAGAGGGCTTTACAAAACCTGATGTGTGAAGAAAAAAGATGTAAAATTTGCCTGATTAAGACGGGAAACGCTGTCAATAGCGGGACTATAGACAAGTTTTCTAACGAAAAGCAGGCGAATTTTAGACTTTTTAATTTGTGCAATAGGTTTTGCATAGCCCTCAAATAGATAGAAAACATGAAAATATATTTCAATTTTAAATATGTGATTTTTTGGATAATTATCATTAGCACATCTACTCTCTACGGAGGCAACTCAACCGATACAGCTATCAGTTGGGGACTAGTATTAATGGGGCTATTTGGAGGTTTATCATTATTTTTATACGGTATGAACAAAATGAGTGAGGGGCTCAAAAAATCTGCCGGCGACAGTATGAGAAATATCTTGTCTGCTTTAACAAAAAATAGAATCATTGCCATGTTTGTGGGTGCGTTTGTCACCATGGTGATCCAAAGTTCCAGCGCGACAACAGTTATGCTGGTTAGTTTTGTCCAAGCACAGCTTATGACATTTGTTCAATCCCTTGGTGTAATCCTGGGCGCTGATATTGGTACCACAGTGACAGCACAATTGGTGGCATTTAATCTAACAGATTATGCCTTGCTTGTGATTGCTATTGGGTTTGGCATGACATTGTTTTCTAAGAAAGATTCACTGAAGCATATTGGTGAATCTGTACTCGGTTTTGGCATTCTATTTTTTGGTATGAAACTTATGTCTGATGCTATGGAGCCTCTGCGGTCCTATGGACCTTTCATCCAGTTGTTAAAAGGATTGGAAAATCCACTGCTGGGACTTTTAGTTGGTACAATTTTTACAGCTTTGATTCAAAGCAGTGGCGCATTTGCAGGTATCATTATTGTTCTCGCTCAACAAGGATTGCTCACTTTAGATGCCGGAATCCCCCTAATTTTTGGTGCAAATATCGGCACATGCATAACGGCGGGCCTGGCAAGCATTGGCACATCCCGTGAAGCAAAGCGAGTCGCGATAGCACATGTACTTTTTAAAATAGGCGGTGTAGTACTTTTTATTTTCTGGATCCCTGCCTTTGCAGATATTATCCGCTCAATTTCACCTGTTGGGGCAGGAACAGGCATGGACAAACTTGCTGATGAGCTACCAAGACAAATTGCAAACGCTCATACGATTTTTAATGTGAGTTTGGCGTTCCTCTTTTTGCCGTTCACCTCATTATTTGCAAATATTGTATTGAAAATATTTCCGGAAAAAGAAGAGGAAAAAGGTATTCAGCTTGTAACCTCGCATCTGGATGATTCAGCAATCTCTACACCTGCTTTGGCGATTGATTTAGCGCGAAATGAGATGTCTAGAATGATAAGAATTTTCGATCGAATGCTGGAAGCAATCATCGAACCATTCAAAACAAATAAATCACTTCAGGATAAGTACCGCCCACAGCTTTCTCTGGTTGAGGGTATTGTAATGCGGGAAGAAAAGCTGGATTATCTGGATGAACATATCGTGTTTTACCTTAGAAAAATTGGGCGAAAGGAATTATCGGATAGACAAATCCATGAAGTGTATGGGTTGATGTCTATCGTAAACGATATTGAAAGTGTTGGAGATATTATTGAAAAAAACATGATTCCTCTTATCGCCAAAAAATCAGTATTAAAAACAGACTTTTCAGACGAAGGAAAAGAGGAGTTGGATATTTTTCATATAAAAGTCAGTAAACAAGTGAGTCGCTTTAAGGATGCATTTTCTACACTCGATCCGGTCAAAGCACAAAATATCATGGCTAAAGAAGAGAAATACTCAAATCTTGAATCAGAATATCGACTGCGCCACCTAAAACGGCTCCGTGATGAACGGGAAGAATCAATCGAAACACATGAAATTCATATGGAATTAATGGACTTATTAAAACAGATAAATGTCTATTTAGCGAGCATTGCAAAGACAATTACAAATATAAATACTATTGATTAAAATAAAATAACAGTATCTGTATTTAAAACTTAACGACCATTCAGTTGAAGTCAATAAAGCAATAATACTAATATAGAAATTAACGAATCTCCTGATCTCCTTTTTCACCTCATCATGAATTAAACCCATTGGTACTGAAAATAATGAAAAAACTACTCACGGGTCTTTTTATACCTTTTTTATTAATTGCAGAACAACCTGAACTCTGGCAGGCAGCAAAAGTATCCAAACATTTGAATGATACCTACACCCTCTCCGTGGAAAGTGATTTTCGTTCGTTCAATATGGGTGAACAGCTAAAATATTACCACGGAGATATAGGGATATCATTCCCATTGATAGCGAACGTTAAATTGAGCATTAATTTCAGAGAAGTGTTTGAATTGAAAAATGAAACATGGAAACAAGAACACCGCCCCCATGGAACACTCTCTACAAAAATGAAATTGGGGAAGCTGGATATTTCCGCCAGAACCCGGTTTGAGTACCGCATGAAACAGGATAAAAATCCTGTTATCCGGAATCGAGAAATGATTACTGTAAAATTTGGTAAAGGGTTTACACCACTTAAATTAGTCCCCTATGCAGCTGATGAAATTTTTTATGATTTTGAAGAAAGTGAATTGAACAGAAACCGTTTTTACGTCGGTTTTGAGATAAAGAGTATTTCATTCATGAAAGCGATAGTATATTATTTGCAGCAGAATGATTTAAAAGATGATGAATGGAAACCAACAAATATTGTGGGTATGAAATTTTCCTTTTAGAAAATTACTCCATATCCTCCGAAAACCGACCCAGCGTAGCCAGGCTATTCAGTTTGGCTCTTTTAAGAAATGCTTCTTGGGCCGCTGGAACATTATCCGCGCTTCCACCCCAAGCTATTAATGCTGGAGTTTGCAAGGCTCGGCCGTAGGAAAATGTAAGATTCCATGGTTTTCTATCCATTTGATTCATGGCATTAAGATGAGCTGTAGCGAGTTCTTCACTTTGTCCGCCCGATAAAAATGCAATCCCCGGAACCGCTGCAGGTACCGTATTCATAAAACAGTCCACTGTCATGCTTGCCACCTGCTCTACAGATGCCTGGGTTTCACAATCATATCCTGATAAAACCATGTTGGGTTTGAGAACCATCCCATCCAATTGTACACCTTGTGAAGCCAGTTCATAAAATACGGTATGAAGTGTCTCAATGGTGAGGTCATAGCTTTCTTCAATCGTGTGAGTTCCATCCATTAAAATTTCCGGTTCCACAATAGGCACGATACCCTGTTCCTGGCACAGTGCGGCATAACGTGCCAATGCTTGGGCGTTGGTGGCAATGCAATAATGTGTAGGAATATGTTCACCTATGGTAATCACCGCACGCCATTTGGCGAATCGAGCACCCATTTTATAATATTCTATCAAACGGTCGCGTAATCCGTCCAATCCTTCGGTGATTTTTTCATCAGGTGAATTGGCTAATATCTTGGCTCCCATATCTACTTTGATTCCAGGAAGAATTCCCAAAGCTGATAAATGTTCGGGGAACGGCAGATCCCCATCCACGGTTGACTGGCGCAGCGTTTCATCAAACAGAATAACACCGCTAATGTATTCTTCAATTCCCATGGCTGTAAATAACATATCCCGGTACGCATTCCTGGATTCTGTTGTGCTTTCTACATTGATGCTTTCAAAGCGTTTTGCGCATGTAGGTGTACTTTCATCTGCAGCCAGGATTCCTTTCCCGGGAGTGACCATAGCCTCAGCAATATCCTTTAATGAATTCAATTCCATATTTTCCTCTATTTATTGGTTTATATCTTGTTTCAATTGTTGATACCAATCCTTACTGGTATCGAAAGGTTTCCCGCCTTTAATTCTTACAAAATCGATTAAACTCATTTTGTTTCCGTGATCTTCGTCCAAACCGGCAACACCACTTTTCCCTTCAAGCGCAACATCGGAAGCCAATGCAGCTGACCGGATGATAAGATCTATATCAAACTGGTTCGGTGCAGCTGACCGGGCAAAATAACCGCTCTTTTGGATAAGAACTTTATCAGCTTTCAGTTTTTCTTTGAATTTATTGGCAAACCATTTTCCGGGATTGATTTCATCTAAGCGGACATGACCGAATGCATCCCGAGGGACTTCCTCATTGGCTGACTCCATATCTTTTATAATTGTATTTATCCCGGCGCCTTCGCTTAAAAAAATATTGACACCGTCTTTATCATCCATACGCTTAATTAAACGATCACATTCTGCTTCAAAATCAATTTCTTCCTCAGGGATATATACCGCATCGACATCCCATCGATCACGGGAAATCAGCATGGAATCCACAAATGACTTTGAGTCAAGCCGCTCACGGTATTTCCGGGCGGTGGCAGCCGTTAGCCAGCCGCAATGGCGTCCCATGACTTCATGTATAATTAATTGCCGAGTACTCGTGGTGTTTTCATTGGCAACATTTTCAAAAAAGATGGCGCCTTGTTCCGCTGCAGTATCGGCACCCAATGACCTGGCGATAGGAAACACATCATTATCCACTGTTTTCGGCAGTCCCACAACGGTTAACCCATAATCATTTTCAGATAAATATTTCAATAATACTGCTGCCATTGTATTCGTGTCGTCGCCGCCTATGGTATGGAGAATATCCACTCCATCTTTTGCTAATTGTTCAGCGGCGACTGCAATTGGACTTTCGCCTTCCCTTATATAACCATTTTCTATACAGTTTTCCGCGTTGGTTAGTTTAACGCGGCTATTGCCGATTAAACTGCCGCCGTATGACATGAGAACGCCCGCATATTCATGGGCATTCGTGGGAAACGTGATGGATTTGCCCAACAATAGTCCCCGGTAACCGTTTAAATATCCAATGAGCTCAGCTTCGGGCGCTTTCGAATGGTATTCCTTCATTAAAGCCCCGATGGATGATGAAAGGCAGGGAGCCAGTCCACCTGCGGTTAAAAATGCTATTTTCATATTAAAAATCGAATGCTGATTATGTGTTGAAAGTCTGTTATTTTCCTTGCGAATAAACCCGGTTACAAATGAAAAATATCATGTGGCAACCATCTGAAGAGCAAATCAAACGCTCACAGATGTTCAAATTTACTGAATACATTAATACGAGTCATAAGCAAAATCTAAACAATTACCAAGATTTGCATGAATGGTCTGTAAAAAATATTCCTGAATTCTGGGCGGATCTTTGGACCTTTGTTGATGTCATTCACTCAGAACCGTTTACACAGGTTGTGGATAATGTTGCTAAAATGCCCGGGGCAAAATGGTTTGCCAACGCGCGACTTAATTTTGCAGAAAACTTATTGCGGAGACGAGATGATAAAACAGCCTTGATTTTTCAAGGCGAAGGGCAACCCATACGAAAACTGTCCTATGGTGAATTATATAGTAGTGTTGCAAAGACAGCTTCTGCCTTGAAAGCAATTGGTGTTAGAAAAGGTGACCGTGTGGCCGGGTTCGTACCGAATATACCGGAAAGTATCATTGCCATGTTGGCGACAGCATCCATCGGCGCAATCTGGTCTTCATCTTCTCCGGACTTCGGCATCAAAGGTGTGCTGGACCGCTTCAGCCAGATTAAACCAAAAGTTCTTTTTGCTGCCAACGGTTATTTTTACAATGGAAAGTCACATGATTCATTGGCAAAATTGAAGGGAATACTCCACGAACTTCCTAGTGTTCAAAAAGTGGTTGTTATTCCTTATAGCGAAAAAGACCCGGATATTACTTCCATCGAAAACAGCGAATTATTTACAGATTTCACAAATAATAATGAGGAGGAGATTGAGTTTGAACCATTGCCTTTTGATCATCCGCTCTACATCATGTATTCATCCGGAACCACGGGACTGCCTAAATCCATCGTCCATGGAGCGGGCGGGACGCTGCTGCAGCATTTAAAGGAACTCCGGCTTCATAGTGATATTAGTGAAGAAGATACCGTTTTTTATTTCACAACCTGTGGATGGATGATGTGGAACTGGCTGGTGAGCAGTCTAGCCATTGGTGCAACTGTGGTTCTGTATGATGGATCGCCTTTTTATCCGGACAGCAATGCCATGTGGGATATGGCTGAAAAATTGGGAATCACCGTGTTCGGGACCAGCGCTAAATTTATCGCTGCCAGTGAGGATGCGGCGAATAAACCTGTGAAAACGAATGATCTTTCCAAACTGCGTGTGATCCTTTCAACCGGTTCTCCCCTCATGGAAGAAAATTTTGATTACATTTACCGTGATGTAAAATCTGATGTTCAATTGGCTTCCATTTCCGGAGGGACAGATATTATTTCCTGCTTTGCTTTAGGGAGCCCTGTGCTGCCTGTGTATCGGGGTGAATTGCAATGCAGCGGCCTGGCGATGGATGTGGATGCGTTCGATTATAATGGGAATCCAATTCGTAATGAAAAGGGCGAATTGGTCTGCAAACAAGCCTTCCC
Source organism: Fidelibacterota bacterium (assembly GCA_022561485.1). GTDB lineage: Bacteria > Fidelibacterota > Marinisomatia > Marinisomatales > TCS55 > JADFRD01. The sequence continues at coordinate 8,637 of JADFRD010000086.1, forward strand.
ATCCATGCCAATATATTTCTGGAATGACAAAAATGGAGAAAAATATCATAACGCTTATTTTGACTTATACGAGTCCATTTGGCACCATGGCGATTATATTGAAATTAACGATCACGGTGGTGTCAAGATCTTCGGCCGCAGTGATGCCACATTGAATCCGGGAGGCGTACGCATCGGCACAGCAGAAATTTATCGCGTGATAGAGCAAATGCAAGAAATTGATGACAGCGTGGTGGTGGGCGTCCAATCAGATGGAGATGAACAAGTGGCATTGTTTCTAAAAATGAAGGATGGTAATGAATTGAACGAAGAGTTAATCAATAAAATTAAATCTGCTATCAGGACAAATTGCTCACTGCGTCATGTTCCGAATATAGTTAAGCATGTGGCAGATATTCCTTATACCATCAGCGGGAAGAAAGTTGAACTGGCAGTGAAAAAAGTGCTTCATGGCGAAGAAGTTACCAACAAGGAGGCCCTTGCCAATCCGGAAGCATTAGATTGTTTCAAAGGTATCATCTGATTATACCCATCATCACCTTTATCATTTCACTTTTTCTGTTTGCCGGAGCAATCCGTAAAGACCGGCGAATTCTACTCCCAATCTA
>JADFRD010000163.1 GCA_022561485.1 Fidelibacterota bacterium
TTCAGAACGTTATTACAAATATTCTGCACTGCAACAGCACATAATGGAACAGATGAAGACGGCTTCCAAATGGTAATATCACCGCAAATGGCTGCCAGGAATGCATTCCACGCCCAGACTGCCACAGGAAAGTTAAATGCAGAAATCACACCGATTGGACCCAACGGATGCCATTGTTCGTACATGCGATGATCGTTCCGTTCCGAATGCATTGTTTTGCCATAGAGCATCCTGGATTGACCCACGGCAAAATCAGCAATATCAATCATTTCCTGGACTTCTCCATCGCCCTCCTGCTTAATTTTTCCCATCTCCAACGAAACAAGGCTGCCGAGAGCGTCTTTCTTTTCCCGCAGTGCGTCGGCCATTTCCCGAACAAGCTGACCCCGAATGGGAGCAGGGACTTTTTTCCAATCCTTGAAGGCTTTTTCTGAAGCGGCTATAACATTTTCATAGTCATCTACCGATGCCTGGTATACTGAAGCGATGACTTCACCTGTGCTTGGATTGAAAGAATCTAATTTTTTGGCATCCTGTGTTTTTGCCCATTCTTCGCCGCCAATACAGGCGCCGTCATTTTCTTGCTCAATTCCCAATTCTTTTAAGAAATCCATCGTTTTTCCTATACTTAAATTTTTGTATCGTATTATTTAGTCTGAATTAGCGATAGCGATTGCCACAAAGGCACAAAGACACGAAGAAATATTAAAATAAATAAATTTATGGATTTTGAGAAGTACTAATTTTTGATAAATAATTTCTAAGTTCCTTTATTATGTAAAACCCTATCAATACATACTTTGTGTCTTCGAGTCTTGGTGGCTGATCTATTAATCATATTTTGTAATTTTTTCGATTAAAAATGGCTGGCAAAATTACATTTATTGGAATGTGTTTTCCTATACGGGAAAGTGGAGGTTTTTAATGATTTTTTAAATTATCACAATTTAAGAGGACTTAAGAATAGAGAGTAATTCTATAATTTATTCTAGTTTAATTGCTGTTTCACTTTTTTAAATATTTCAATCGGGGTTTTTTCTAATTCGCATTCCCAGACAACAATTACATCCCAACCTTTTTCCCTGAGTAGTTCATGGTTTCTCTCCTCAATAGAACTGATCAATTCACAGTCACTCATTAGTCGATTTAGTCATCAGCAAAAGCATGATCCCAGATTGCTAACCAAACAGATATTATACTACCAATAGCATCAGCAAATATGTCATGGGACATTCCCTCTAGCTTTGCCTCGCTGAAGTTGTCAGGATTACTAACAGGGAATAAAATAACGCTTCTGTCTTTCGAGTGAGCGCAAACAGTTTGCATATATTTTATTAGCTGGTTCGGTTTTACATATGTTGTATGAATATCCTTTACGTTTGGTTTGAGATAAAACTTTAGAAATGGTGTCATGTTTGTATCTACAGAATTACAGCCCTTTCGTTCGCTTGGAATGATATTCTCGCGAAGGGCTATTGGCGTTGATCCTTTCTCCCAGAGTTTCTCAATCTTGCCATGCCATTTAGTGCTGTAATAATTACCATTCTGTGGTTTTTTCCTACTTGGTTTGTCATCTCGCACATCAGTATGCATAGGTACATTGGCATCAGCGATATAATGCGAAAGCAGGAAAAAAAGATAACAAATATGCTCCATTGTAAAAATGTCGTTATATGCACGTAATTTAACCATATCAGCCAGGAGCCTGGCTAGATGATCAACCTTATAAGGGAGACCTCCCCCTCCATTTACTTTATAATACGTTTTCCCACCCACTTTGAATTCTTCTGCAACAAAATCCCGATAGTCAGTGAATTCATTCGCCATCATCAACTTATATATGTGAAAGGTTTTCATGTCATAAAGAATATCGTCAGGTGCCCAACTGGCTTCTTCTATCCGGTCCATATGTGACCTTAAAATACGTTGAAGATCTGCCGCACCACCTTTCACTCTTCTTCTGACAGACGATCTAGCTAATGAACCACTTCTATAAGATAGGTTGTCAACTGAATCCCATAGGAATTCTACAGCCTTATTTGCTAGGTAGACATGGGTATAATGCTTCATAATCGTCCCCTTTTATAATCTATTATTGAAATATTGTGAAATAATGTAATCATTAAGTGGTCAGATTACTACATCTCAATCAATAACGCATAGAATAATAGATAAAACCCCTATTTTCCAAAAAAAACAATTAAAATAAATGATATGCACCAATAATTAAATTAACTCATGGACAAATTACATTTATCGGAATGTGTTTTCCTATACGGGAAAGTGGGTTTTATTTGGTTAATAGGTATAAAGCTTGTTAGTGAAAACTTATGGAGTTTTC
>JADFRD010000087.1 GCA_022561485.1 Fidelibacterota bacterium
TTTTTCTTGTATTCCGGCTGTTTGTTTTTAGACAAGTAGCTCAACACATTCTCGCGCTTATGCCATTGACAGCGTTGAACCATAGCCTTCATCTGAAAACACTTTATTTACAGCCTTACGCAAGCCTGTAGAGCCATCAATGATCACCAGCAGTCCATTAGAGGATGATAAACCCCTGTCTTTTAAATCATTGAGTAAATCCATGCAGACACGATGATGCTCTGTTGTTCCTTGGATAAACCCCACAGGAATCTTATTCCCGTCTATGGTTACACCTAAAGCAATGATGATCTGTTGTTTAGCAAAGGTTTTTCCATCTATAAACAGAGCCACATAATCATCCATGAGTTTACGCTCGGTGAATGCCTTAAGCTTTTCTTCAGTCTCTTGAATAAAATGTCGGGAAAGACTGGGGGCACTGATTCCAAATACATCCGGAAACATTGAGGCACATTCAGCATAACGCCTTAAGGATAAACCGCCAAGCAGCTTCCCCATCATCTCTGTGCGAACCTGTTTCTTTTCTTGGAGAGCATGGTAACTATTCAGGGGGATTTCTTTTCCTGTTGCTTTGTCTCGTACACGGGGAACCTGTATTTTGGTCTTCGTATCTCTCAAATACACAGACCCGGGATTGCTCCCCCAGCGATACCCCGGAAAACCACCTTTATCCTTACGATGATGGAGCGGTCCTGCCAGTGCTTCTACTTCCTTATACAAAAGTTCTTCTACGGCCATGATCCCTATGGGAATAAATGCCTGGATTAATGTTACTTCTGTATCAAAATTGAAAGTTTCCTCTCTTTGTTCTTGGTTCAATCTTCCGTTGTTGTTTACTTTTGGCATGGTGAAGCCTCCTTGTTGTTTTGGTTGTTTTATAGATTTAACAATCCAAATCTGCAAGGAGCTTCCCTTTTGTTTCAACTAAAAATGATACAACCCCCTCAAGAAAATTAATATGTAGTAGAGGGCTTTGCAAAGCCCTCTAGTATTTATTATATACCCAATACTTTCTAAAAACTAATTCCAGCGTAAGAATTGAATGTTTTCTAAGGTTAAAAGAAAACCCCCGCTTTGACTAACGATGAAAGAGTCGTTTCTCCGCTCTGAACACATTTCTCCAAACCCACTGGTTAATACAAAAACCAATAAAATTTATCAGAATTTTCACCGTATGAGTAACATTACCTTTTCCATTCATGCTTTGGATCACCTTAAACGTTTTCAGCAATTCACGAAAATAATCATAGGCATATTGAACCCCTCATTCTGAATGGAAAAGTGGGCGCTCCTTCATCCATTGAAAGACTCTCTTCGTATATGGAACCAAGCCGCTTCCCTCTTCTGCGTACCTTCGGCGGGCAGGCAGGGAATCTGATCTGATAATTGGACCCAGCGGTTATTGGGCGATAAACGGTTACAAAGTGTAAAATTATAGTCAAATGCAGCCTGATTGGAATTTGTTTGTTTAATCATGGATTTCTATCGGAAATGGTTTTGGTTAAAAAATAACTTTTTCCATGCACATAACTGATAGGGTGCCAATTTATCTATAATTCTAGTTTTTAATCATTTACGGGATTTAATTTATAAATTTGAATAGTTTTAATATTTAACCGTTCTACCATACTACGGACGCAAAGATTTTTGATATTGCCTACATCATGGAAAAATCTGCCAGTAAGTGTGCGTTTATAATCAATGAATATCTCATAAACAGATCTATCATAAAATATATGCCATATAGTTGGAGGCGAATCAGCATTTAGCCCCAGGTCGCAAATCAATCCGCCAATTCGGACCTGATTTCGCTCAGCGTCATAAAAGATATTAAAATTCTCCTTATAATTACTTACACCTTCCAATTCGATGGAATACGAAACTAACGAATTAGATTCAAAAGTAATAATTATTTCCAAACAATTTGACCCGATGTCTGGTACTTTAAAAATACCGTTAGGCTTTATCCTTACATCAGTTATAGTAAAAGATTTATTTCGCAATGCTTGTAGTTCCTTCACCGGTCGCTGTTCAAGGATACCTTCAGCTCCAAGAGACAGTTCTCGTGGTATGGTCAGCATTCCCTGCCATGGATACCCGGGGCTGCCACCACCCTGGATCCAGCCCCACATTATTCGCCGACCAGTTGGATCAAGCATGGTATTAGGTGCATAGAATCCTTTTACACCACCAAGATCCAATAGATTCCACTTCTCCGGATAAAATATATGGTCAATATAATCTCCCAACGCATACTGCACACCATCCTCCAAAGATATAATTAAGATATGTTTTTGACCCAGTGGAAAAAAGTTTGGACATTCCCAGATTTTACCAGGACCATCACACAAGGGATGTAAATATTTCCAATCGAGTAAGTTTTTTGACCGGTATAAAAATGCTGTACCGCCAGTACTCTTGATACCTGCTCCTACCAGCATGAACCAGTCACTTTCCTCTTTCCACACAAACGGATCACGAAAAGCGGATAGATTTTTAAACGGAGGTATGCTAATTACAGGGTTGTTTTCATACTTCCGCCAGGAAAACATATTGTCAAAACTGCGTGCAATACATTGCACCTCGGGCCACACGCCGGTATAAATAATTGTTGGAACACCATCATTTATTACAGTCGAACCAGAAAAAACACCATCCTTATCAACACTATCAGGGGTTGGTGTCAAGGCAATTGGCAAGTGCTCCCAGTGAATCAAGTCTACACTCAAGGCATGTCCCCAGGATATATTTCCCCATTCAGGTCCAAATGGATTATGCTGATAGAATAGATGGTAAGCGTTTTTATAATAAATCGGTCCATTGGGATCATTCATCCAATGAGCCGGCGGTACGAAATGGTAACCAGGACGCAGAGGATCATTTCGAGCCCTTTGATGAGCCGTCTGGACGGCAGTTGTGGCCTGATTAACCAGTTTGGTGCTATTACCTTTCATTCATTTCAATCATATCAATTATCAGCGCTGCCGTCCAGGAAAAATCGCTGGCACCAAGACCTTCACCGGTTTCCGGGGAATAATATTCAAAAAACCCGTTTTGACTGACTAATTGGATCGTATTTTCCATGAGACGGAGCGCGAGAGTGGTGTCACCGCTATTAATAAAATTATTGATGAAAAACCAATTAATATTGATCCATACCGGACCACGCCAATATTTCTGTGAATCAAATAAACCGGAATGCCGGTTCACTGTCGTGAGACCAAAACCATGTTCCGGCCAGAAAGAATCAGATTTTAGCAGTGCAATCAAATGATCACGTCTCCGACCGGAAGGAATTCCAGCGCAGATGGGAAATATTTCACTGATCGTTGATCGTGAAATCAATCTGCCATTCCGGCAATCATAATCACAATAACACCCGGAATTCGGATCAAATAATTTTGTATTGATTGCGGATTCAAGCCCTGAAGCCCAGGCAATAGTATCAGCCATGTCCCGCTTCAGCAATTTTCCAATAGACAGCATTGCTTTCAGATCCAGCAATAACAATGTATTAAATACAACTGATTCGACGATAAAAGGACTGTTGTGCAATATCTTCTTCTGGGAATACTTCCATTTTTTATAAAGCTCCACCAGATACGCATAGCGACTATATTCCATTTCATCCGGACGTTGAGTTGATGGAATAATACCGGTGTCGGTCCTTTGAAATTTCGTCATCGATTTGGGTTTAATTTTTTCTAACACGGGATCCCATGCCGGTGAATTATCGAGACCGCTTTCCCAGGGATGGATAATACAGGCCAATCCGCTGTCATCAAAATTCCGGTGGCGCTTGAAAAATAGCTGACAAGCAGAAATCGCATCAAATGTCGATTCCAGGAAATCCAGGCCGGCGGTTTTATCGCGGATATTGCAGTAAATATTGTATGCTGCCAAAGCCAGTAAAGTGGGTTGAGTAATACCGGATGTTTCTATTCCCTTGGGAGCTTCCATTGCGTCCTCAATATCCCAAAAATCAGGTCCTGGGAAATATGATTTTGCTTCCGGATTAAATATGATATGGGGGATCATGCCGTTTTTCCACTGCCCGGCCAACAGAGCATTAATTTCCGATTGGGCACGGACAGGGTCAAAATGGGACAATCCGATTGCAATCAGGGCCGAGTCCCAGTTCCATTGGTGGGGATATAATTGTGGCGCCGGTTTAGTAAAATAACCGATGTCGTTATCTCGTAGAACGGCTATTGCTCTATCTCGTAAACCTACCAATTTACTTTGCTCTATCACTTTGCCTCTTTTTACTTTTGAAGGTTACTTTCCCATATTCAATGAGGTTAGAATCTGATAATGAAATTGAAAAGTTTTTCCAGTATAAAATTACTGATTAAAACCACTTCAATTTTATTTGGATAAAATTACTCAGAAATATCATAGAAAAAAATATATCGGATCAAATATTTGTACACCCAGCAGTCTCAAAACGAAAAATCTATGTTTGTTATACGAATGATTCTTTAGAAAACATGCCCCGCCACTTCATACAGGAAGCAGGGCACATTTATTATTATTCACAAAATAAAGAGCTATTGCAACTGCAAGGTATTTATCATTAATAGCGCTTTTTATCTTAAAAGAAGCATCTTCCTTGCTTGATGGAAATGTTCACCACTTTCAACCGATTTTGCACTTAGTCTGTAAATATACACACCGGATGAAGTCATTCTACCACGATTATCTCTACCATCCCATACTATACTCCGAATCCCCGCAGGTTCATTCCCGGTGGGGAGTTTTCGTACTTCCTGACCAAGAAGATTATATATCATTAACTCCACAAACGAATCTTCGGGCAGTGCATAATTTATGTTTGTGATCGGATTGAATGGATTGGGATAATTGGGATACAGAATCAATCTATTAGGCAACAATTGTGGTTCTTGCCCATGAATTGTTGAAAGGAACTCATTTTCATAGAATTGTCGCACGTAAACTACTTTCTCCTTTAACTTTGTAACGCTATCTAATCGATCATCGCCTCTTGCCAATACAATAGCAAAGGTAAGTTCAACCGTTTCTCCCGGTTCCATAGAAATAGGCTGTGGTGTTACCCAGAATGTCCTATCGGTGACCATAATCGAATCATCCACCCACCCTTCCTGGGTAACGGGATCTCCTGGAAAGGCATATTGGGTATACACCGTATCAAAATCCAACAACGTAACGTATGGAGTACCTAACATAGTCAGCCCATTCACTAAATACCAAATTTGATCAATGTTCTGTGGATAATGATAATGCGGTAGATTGTGTATTCTTACAAATGAAGAGTACATTATTGGTAGCTCAGGTATACCCACACCATCTAAAAGTACATAACCGATTGCCGGCGGTGGTGTTCCATACTCATAATCTGATTCCCACGCATTATAACCAAATACAAGGTTTAACAAAGAATCCGTTCCGCCAAGATCATCGCCTGCGTAACCTAAATCAAAATCGCATTCCATTGAGAAAAATGTAGAATCCCATTGGTTATCACTTTTATTAATATACTTATAACGTAAAAACACTACGTCTTCAAGGGAATCCATATCCCAGCCGAAAACTGTTAGATGTACCTCAAGACCAAGTGGATTATTAAACCCAAACTTAGGATGGGTGGTAGTGTCTGCATTGTTAAATATTGTCCAGAGGGTCTGATCTCCAATAAGTCTGGGATTACCGGAAGAATCCGCAGGAGCTCCCAGGTCAAATGGCCATTCCAAATAATCAATCCCAGGGTTAGTAAGATCCTCCGGAGTTATTTTGTATACTCTATAGGTAGAATCATATGGATCGGCAGGAGTACCGTTAATGATTGGACCTGGATAAAAGTGTTTACCAGCGTAGTCCGCTAATGCAATTCTTTTTTCTCCGTTCACTTTAGCTATCACCCATGGACCGGATTGATAAACGGCATAAGTTTCTTCACCTGTTGGCCATTCAAGACCATGGCCGTGATTCCTAATGGAATCTCTGGCAAATTGACCGGTATTGTAAATGGGCATATAGATGTTGTTTGCATCAAAGAACCGCCTGTGCATGTAGTCTGTCATTACTGCTTGGGCATGAACAATCGATAAATTGAGGTAAATGATTATTCCAAATAAGATCGGGTTTTTAAAATGCATCTAATGATCCAAACATTTCAATCGATTAGTATATAGTCGGTAAAATAATTTTATATGTCTTTGTATAATAGATGTCTTGAATAACATTTTGGAATATATCCTTATCGCAACTAGTAAAAAAATGATAAGAAGCATAAAAGATAAAATAAATTTTTAACCAAAAACCCATAATTTGTTCCAATTTACCCTGTCTCTCGAGTTTTGTCAATACTCACTATAAATTATTTTTATGGTATAATCACAGGTATTTTTAAGGTATAAGTGGTAGAAAATTATACCATTATTAGGAGAGCATTCCATAGTATCCGTAAGCGGCGCTATTTTTAATCGATGTCATGAAACAGAGTTTAATCCGCTATAAACCAATTACGGTTGGCATTTAAAATTTTAATTGCCGCTTGATGCAAATTTCCCAGTGTTCTCTGCGAATATTTCATCAACTTGCGGCGTTCTCTTCGCCTAGTCAGATGTCAACAGGTTCGTCGGTTGCCTTGTCAAATAATGCGATTTTATCGGACTCGAATTGCAGGGTGATTTTCTCTCCAGTTTGCAAGATGGTCAGGGATGGATGTTTGATAACAATGGAGGCCTTGCCAATTTGTACATGGATGATCGTGTCGCTCCCTAATGGTTCGGTTACGATGACAATGGCTTCAATGTTACCCTGGTTTATCGCGATATTCTCCGGCCGAATGCCCAGACTTACTTCCAACCCGTCCGTAAGCCTGTCTTTTGCGTTCAGATCGATATTAACTCCCGGAGCAATGAATTCACCATTTTTAATGATACCGTCAATAAAATTCATTGCCGGCGATCCGATAAAACTACCAACAAATTTATTGGCCGGTCGTTGGTATACCTCCATCGGTGAACCTACCTGCTTGATCTCACCATCCTTAAGGATCACAATACGGTCGCCCATGGTCATAGCCTCTATCTGATCATGGGTCACGTAGATCATTGTTGTTCGTAATTCGCGGTGTAACTTTTTGATTTCGGCGCGCATTTGTACGCGCAGTTTGGCATCCAGATTGGACAACGGTTCATCAAATAAAAATACTTTCGGATTACGGACGATGGCTCGTCCCAAAGCCACCCGTTGGCGCTCGCCCCCTGATAATTCCTTGGGCTTTTTCTCCAGATATTTTCCAATCTCCAGGATATTGGCAGCCCGCTTAACCCGCTCGTCGATTTCCTGCGTCGAGTACTTACGCAGTTTCAATCCGAAAGCCAGATTTTTATATACATTCATATGCGGATAAAGGGCATAATTCTGGAAGACCATGGCAATATCACGGTCTTTGGGGGGCAAATTATTGACCAGTTTGCCGTCAATGAAAATTTTACCGTCTGTAATTTCCTCTAGACCCGCGATCATCCGTAATATGGTGGATTTGCCGCAACCGGATGGTCCCACAAGCACGATAAATTCGCCGTCATTGATATCCAGATCAAAATTCTTAACAACCAGTTGATCTTTTATATAAGCTTTATTTATTTTTTGTAATCGGACTGTTGCCATAATTATTTCCTTTTAGTTTGTAAATTTTAATTGAGTGGCCAGCAAACACTCGATAGTTGATTCGGCCCCGGAATTTCGATTGATTGAATCCGGTCCGGTAATCCCATCAAAACAACGACCGCTGGCGGCATCGTACATCGGAACGCGGGCAATATTTTCCCCTGAAAACCAGCTGTATATCTGCTCAGAATAATTTTCATACACTGGCTTGCCGGTCAGATCAGCTAACATTTTAATTCCCCGGTACATTCCATTAATGCCATACGCAATTTGTGGAAATTGTTCCATATCATAAGTTGAATCAGCGTTCATGATAAGTCGGCGGGGAAATTGATGACTGAGAATAAACGGAATAAAATGTTCAGCCCATAACGTTACGCTGGTCAGGAATGATTCTTCACCGGAGATCCCATAAGCCTCCAATAATGCTGCGGATTGATTATTTCCCCAGGCGTGCCAAATATTTTCCCAACTGTAATACATCCCATTCAAATCATGCTCCGGTATACTGACCTGGGTAGCCACCAGGGCTTGGGAGAATTGTGTGATGGCATTGTAGTAATCAAAATCACCGCTGCCGTGTAATTTTGTCAATGCCAGGATCAATTCACACGTCTGATCAGGAGCCGTCATCAGCCAGGCCGGTTGTTCGCCGAATTTTGATTTGGTAAACCTCGAATATTCAACCAGAATAGTCGCTATGTGGTCGTCAGCGGCAGCAATTCGGTGTGATACTGCGGCTATCAAGGAGCCATTGGGTTCCACGACCCGGAAAATATGATAAGCGGCTGCCAGTCCGCGCAAACCGCGGACGGCCCACCAGCCAAACTCGGCGACGCTATTGCGGTGGGTTTTATTGATCGAACCATCTGCTAACATGAAATTGTACCACAAACCATCATCTCGGGATAAGTATAACAGGAAATGGGTCATACCCCTGGCGACCGGCACCAAATCGCGTCGTCCATCAATCAGGATGCTGTGTTCCAGTACTTCCAGAAAACGCCCCACATCATCAACGCAGGTGATTCCTTCGTCAATTGCCTCCACCGGTTGATAATCCGGCGCATCGGCATAAATGGCTATGTAGCTGATAGATTGTCCATCAATAATCATGCTATCCACCAAAGCAAGGGCGTGATTTAGGTTCGCTGGCGCCGGACGGTCACAATAACCGGATGAGATCAGCGTCAGAGCAATTATAGATAATCGATTGAACATGAATAGCGGCCGTTTTATTAAAATTTAATCTCATTCACCGGAATTTTAGCCATTCCCAGCACGGTATCGGCGCCACCATACATACAATAGATTATATCATCTTTAAGTACCGTTGCGCAGGAGAAAATAACATTGGGTATAAAACCATTGATTTCCCAATCTAATTCCGGTTCCAGAATTGGATGCGGGTAACGTTCCAGTATGATTGAGGGGTCCTTATAATCCAGCAAAGCAGCACCCAACCGGTAGGCGTTGTTA
>JADFRD010000018.1 GCA_022561485.1 Fidelibacterota bacterium
TCATTACTTTCAAATGTTTGCGCCATACCCAATATGGCTTCCACATCATTTGGATTTAGGTCCAAAGCAGTAGTAAAGTGATCTTCTGCTGCATCAAATTCTTCAACTTGATTATATAAAATTCCTAGATTGAAATGTAAATCAGCTTTCGTTTTATTATCTATCGTAGCATTGATTGCACGCTCATACGTGGAAATGGATGCATCCGTATTTCCAATATCATAATATGTTTGAGCCAAGGTACGAATAGCCGAACTGTTCTTGGAATCCAATTCAACTGCTTTTTCTAAATAGGGCAGCGCTTCATTTGGTTGGTCGTTTCTGTTCAGGATTTGTCCGGCAGCCAAGTTAGCATTAAAATCGTCAGGGGAAGTCCTAACCGCTTTGATGATTAATTCAGCTGACTTTTCCGTCTCTCCCAGTTCAAAATAGCATGTTGATAACATGGTATAAGTCAAGCTTTCGTCCGCTTTAATATCAACAGCAGAATTAAATTCTTTTATCGCATCTCTAACAGCATCGTTTTTCTCTTCATTTTCTAAATTTTTAGCGCTATTGTATGTTTGAACACCTTTATTATACATATCAGTCCAAAATTGTAACCGGGACATATCTACAAATTCATCGACAGTTCTACCGTCTAATATTTTCGCTTGTGGATTGATCGCAAGTGCTTTATCAAAAGCATCATTCATTTCTGCCCAGCGCTCTGACCTGCCATAAATGTGATGACCCAATTGAAAGGGGATTTCCGGGTTGTCCGGCTCCACCGCCATAGCTTTGACAAGAAATTCCTCTGCTTTTTCATAATCGTTTTGCTGCAAATACAGCTTTGCGGATGTGTATTCTTCGCTGGGACAACCCAAAATAAAAAGAGCGGTAAATAAAAGTGATAAATGGGTGATTCGATTCATCGGTAACATGATTCCTTTAATTGAAATTATTAAGGTTAAAATAGATTAGAAAATTAAGTAGAATGGGGTTCTTTTCAAAGTTCAAGAATGCTTTGCAAATAATTGATTCTGTCGGTAACATCTTCAACGGAACAGTTCAAAATCTTTTCTGCGCCAAACCCTTCGACACAAATGGATGCCAATGCAGAAGCCTGAATAATCGCTTCCACTTCGTTTCCTCCAGCGGCTAAAATTCCGGAAAATGCACCAGCGAATACATCACCGGCGCCTGTGGGATCAACAATTTTTTCTACTGGATATGCTCCAATCCGGATTGGGTCTGTCTCGCTGATAAACAATGCACCTTCGCTGCCCAGTTTAACGATGACTTTTTCTGGCCCATAATTCAACAACTCCGTTCCTGCTTTTTGAGGATCTGAGTGATTTGTCAATAATTCAGCTTCGCTTTCATTCAGTAACAAAATGTTTGTCTTTTTTAAAACGTCTTCCAGTTGTGGCCGTGTTGTATTAATCCAAAGGTTCATGGTGTCCAGTATGAAAATATCCGCTTCAGACTGATCAATAATAGAATTTTGAAGTTCAGGATGTATATTGGCCAGCAGTACGGTCTTCACCTCTTTATTTTCCTCGCACAATAACGGCTTGAAATCTCCGAAAACACCTAAATCTGTAAATAGTGTTTCCCTGTCATCCCAATTATCTAAATAACGCCCGCCCCAACTGAAAGTAGCTCCTGGAACTTCCTGAAGATCCGATAGGTTGCTTGCAAGAGATTGATAAAGGTCTTTCCCCTCTTTCGGGAAATCTGTCCCAATAATGCCCACCACGTGGCAGGGGACATACCGATGGGCGGCAATCAATGCATAGGTTACGGAACCTCCAAGGACATTTTCCCTCCGGTCTTCCGGTGTTTCAATGGTATCTATTGCAATAGACCCGGTGATTAATAAAGAGGATTCAATCATTTTCGACCCGCAGTTTAAACGCTTTCAAACTAGATAGCCAAGAAGAACCTTCGATCTTGTTTTATCAAGTTGTCTAGGGTATATTTTTTACTTATGCCAGCTAAAACTTTTGCAATAATAACGGATATTCACGCCAATGTGGCTTCATTGGAAAAAGCATTAACGTTGATTGACAATCATGATGATGTTGATCAAAAAATATGTTTGGGTGATTGTTTTGCCCTGGGTCCTTCTCCAAAGGAAACGCTGGAAATCCTTATGTCCATAGAAAATTGCATTTTTATTCGCGGCAATCATGACCGTTACCTCATTGAGCGGCTTTGGGAACAGGAACAGCCTTCACTTGAGGGAATGAACCCTGATGACCCAATTTGCCAGGCCATTGTTGCCAATGAAAAATGGACAGCTGAACAAGTGGGAGAACAGGGTGTCGTATTCGCAAAATCTATGCATATTGCCCATCGAGAAATCGTGGATTCAATCCTGGTTGAATTTACCCATGCTTGGTACCAACGCGATGATATGCCGCCAACCATGGGAGAAGCGTTAAACTGGCGAAATCATGTACGGCATGCTCATCCGGATGTATCTCAATTTCTGTTTGTTCACGGCCACGTTCACATACCCCGGAATGAAACGAGTGAAAATTTGACAATCTTTTGCCAAGGGGCAACAGGCCTTTCTTTCGATATGGACACACGGGGTTCCGTTGCCTTCTTAACCCTTGGCAACGGCGCTGTTGAATGGAATATGGTGCGTTATGATTATAACCAACAAACCACCATTGACTTACTGGAAGAACGCCAACCGCCTTTTTATAAAAATCTCCAGAATACTATTCGTTACGCTACTATTCGTAACGACGAGTAAGTATTAGAGACCTTTGCAAAACCTATAGCACAAATTAAAAAGTCTACAATTCGTCTGCTTTTCGTTGGAAAACTTATTCATAGCTGTGCTATTAATTGCATTTCCCCGCCTTAATCAGACAAATCGTAACTCTTTTTTCTTTACAATTAAGGTTTCGCAAAGGTCTCTATTATTTTTTCGTAATTTCTACGCCTAAAATTCAGTATGTAATGCACTATTTTGACCATAGCGCCACCACGCCCCTGCACACTCAAGTAAAAAATCTCATGAATGAAGTGGGCGAACTCCATTTTGGCAATCCCTCAAGCGTCCACTCCTTAGGCAGAAAAGCAAGAGTCCTTATTGAAACAGCCCGGAAACAAATGGCATCTGCCATTGGCTGTGAACCGCAGGAGATTATTTTCACCAGCGGAGGGACAGAAGCCAATAATCAGGTGTTGTGGAATGTGGCACGAAATGATAAAAAACATGTGGTGACCTCAGTGATTGAACACCCGGCTATATTGAAAACGTTAGAGCATTTATCCGATTTTGGCGTGACATATACTGCTGTCCGTGTCGATGAAAATGGTTTGGTTGATCCGCAGGATGTGGAAAATGCAATAACAGAAGAAACAGGGCTAATTTCTATTATGCTTGCAAACAATGAGGTGGGAACAATTCAGCCTATAGCGGACATATCGGCAATTGCTAAAGAGCATGGTATTATGATGCATTCTGATGCGGTTCAGGCGTTGGGTAAAATTCCTATTAATGCTAAAGAGATTGGAGTTGATTGTATAAGTTTTTCAGCCCATAAATTTTATGGACCAAAGGGTATCGGTACATTATTCATAAAAAATGGGTTAAAATTAAAACCGCTCATCTACGGCGGCACTCAGGAACGATCGGTGCGGGCAGGAACGGAAAATACGATTGGGATTACCGGGTTGGGACTAGCAGCGGAATTAGCTGCAAAAAATGTTGAAACATCCGCAGATCATTTTTATTCATTGACTGAAATATTCAAAGAACAGTTAAATAATATTCTCCCCGATGCTGTTTATCATGGCCATCCAAACCATCGTCTTCCCGGGTTGATTAGTGTTTCTTTCCCCAATTACAGGAATGATTTGCTTATGGCTCATTTGGATCGCAGGGGGATCGCAGTCTCCAGCGGTTCGGCCTGTTCATCCGGCGACGTTAAGCCGTCTAAAATATTATCTGCCATGAATGTGGATGATCATTTAAATATTTGCACGTTGAGAATCAGTTTTGGATTGGGAAACACTCTCGAAGAAGTGACCATACTCACTAAAGCCATCCACTCTTCCCTGGAACAAATTCGTTCCGCCGCCTGACATGTCTGAAAAAATTGTCGTTGGTATGAGCGGCGGCGTGGACAGCGCTGTATCTGCTCTTCTATTAAAAGAAAAAGGATTTGACGTTGAATGTGTCTTTATGAAAAACTGGGAAGAAGACAGCGAATACTGCACCACCGAACAGGATTATAAAGATGCCCTTTTGGCAAGTGAGCATCTGGATTTACCGTTGCGCACTGTTAATTTTACACAGGAATACAAAGATCGGGTTTTCAACCTTTTTCTTAAAGAATATACTGCCGGAAGAACACCGAACCCGGATACACTATGTAATAAGGAAATCAAGTTTAAGGCTTTTCTTGAATATGCTTTGGCTTTAGGAGCAGACCGTATTGCAACGGGACATTATGCCAAAATTGAAAGAACCAACGGATCAGTTAAGTTGCTAAAAGGAGCAGATAAAAATAAGGATCAAAGTTATTTTCTTTATATGTTAAATAAGCAACAACTGGAAAAAACCATTTTCCCCTTAGGCGATATAACCAAAAAAGACGTCCGGAATATTGCGAAAGAAAGAGGATTACCCAACTGCAACCGAAAAGACAGTACCGGTGTGTGTTTTATCGGAGAACGTGACTTCACAGAATTTCTACATCAATATTTTAAATCAGACCCCGGGGATATGATAACAGACGATGGTAATGTTGTTGGCCGGCATGACGGATTAACGTTTTATACATTGGGTCAACGCCAAGGATTAGGAATCGGCGGCGGATATGGATTTAAAGAAGAACCATGGTATGTTGTCAATAAAGACATTGAAAAAAATATACTGATTGTTGCCCAGGGTCATGATCATCCGGCTCTGTTTCATAAAAATTTGGTCGTAAACGACTTGCATTGGGTCAGTGGGAAATGCCCTGAAAAAACTGACCTGTTTGCAAAAATCCGCTACAGGCAGCGTGATAAAAAGTGCACCATTATTGAATGCAAAGAAAATGAATTAATCGTTGAATTTGAAGAACCCCAATTCGCTGTTACGCCGGGCCAGGCAACTGTGTTTTATGATGGGGATATTTGTTTAGGCGGCGGCACAATAAAATCACGGAACTAATTTTTAATTGGGGATTGCAACAAGGGTCAATTAAAGCGAAATTATTGCTATGAAAAAACACTTACATAATACCAATTGCTTAGTATTTATACTGCTCTTGGCAATGACGATTCCGGTGTTTGGACAGTTTAGAAGCGATGTCCCGCTGACAAATATCCGTGAGTCCATTGCCGGGAGGACGGAATTTGCTTCATTATTCGACCCAAACCGATACCAAATGAATCATAGTTTTTCTATGTCCTTTTTATCCATGGGTGGCTCGCCCGTTAGTATAGGCGCTTATACAAATTCTTTTTCGTTTGCCATTTCACCCAATATGATTCTGAATACTCAGGTCAGTTTAGTCCAGCCTTCAATGGGGGGAATAAATAATCCGGGGCAAGTATTTTATAATGTTGGACTGGATTATAAGGTGTCCGAACATAGTGTTTTCAGTTTTAAAATCAATAATTATCCCACATATTATCAAAGACCAAACCAATACTTGCACTTAAGAGGATATTAATTCTTGGTAAAAATAAAACGTCGTAAAAAGAACAATCTCCTATTTAATTCTCGCACCAACAGACCTAAGAAGCGTAAGGACATTCAGGGAACAATTATCAATTCAGCAATTGTGATTTTATCATTGCTACTTGTAGCTTTTATATTTTCCTTCTCAAATCGACAATTCCATAATGGTATTCCAATCGAAGTAACATTTCCAGCAATTCAAGATACCCCTAAACTGGCTGTCGAGATTTATGAACAAAATCCAATTCTGGATATTGAAGTAGAAGTTTTAAACGGCTGCGGAATCCCAGGCATGGCGGGTAAAGTTTCTGATTTCTTAAGATCCAAACAATTGGATGTGGTTCGGTCAGAAAATGCTGATCATTATAATTATGATCAAACATTAATCATTTTAAGAAATGAAAATTTTGATGGTCTTAAGAAAATTGCAGCTCTTTTCGCAATGGACGAAAAAAAGGATCCTCGTGTGAAACATTTGCCGAATGATCAATTAAATATCGATATTACTGTCATACTGGGAAAAGACATCTCGCAAATAAAACCAATCGTCGAATTTATTCAATAACATTGTCTTCCCCTTCTTCTTTGACTGATGAAGCGAGTATTCTTTCTGAAGTTATTGCCAAGTTGGCATTAGAAAAAACGGCTGAAAATGTCATTTCTCTGGATATTAGAGGAATTACCAGTCTAACAGATTTTTTCATTATTTGTTCAGCCGATACCGATATACAAGTAAAGGCCATTTCCGATAATATCCGTAAAGGCACAGAACACAAGCCCTGGAGAGTTGAAGGATATGAACAGTTAAATTGGGTATTATTGGATTATGTTGATGTGGTTGTTCATATTTTCAAAACGAGAGAACGTGATTATTATAATCTGGAGAGTCTTTGGGCGGATGCTCCATTAACCGAATATAAAGATGAACCTGAAAACACATCTTCAAACAAAACTGTCTGAAGCAGCTAAATTAGCTGATCTCTCCCCTGATTTCATCCCGATAACTTCTTCAAAAGATGAGCAACATGGAGACTTATCCTCCAGCGTTGCTTTATCGCTGGCAAAAATGGCACAAAAGCCGCCCATGGAAATTGCCGAAAAAATTATTGGGTATTTTGATAAAAACGATGAATTCATCGCTGATGTTTTTACTTCACCCCCGGGTTTTATAAACTTCAAGATACACCCTTCCTATTATCAATCTCTGGTCACAGAAATCCTAGAGTCAGATGACTCATTTGGAAAAACGGATATTGGAGTCGGGAAAACAGCGAATGTTGAATTTGTTAGTGCAAACCCCACTGGGCCTTTAACAGTAGGGCACGGACGACAGGCGGTACTGGGTGATATAGTCGCAAATATTTTAGAGTGGCATGGCTTTGTTGTCACCCGGGAATACTATTTTAATAATGCCGGACGTCAAATGCGCCTGTTGGCCGAATCCGTGGAAGCACGATATCGGGAATTAACAGATGGAATCGTAGATTTTCCTGAAGATGGTTACCAAGGCAATTATATCAAAGAAATAGCTTCAGACATTTTAAAGGAGCATGGGAAAGATCTTGAGAATGGAGATGAGCTTTTTCGTAAGACTGCCGAAGAAGTTATTTTTAATGATATTAAATCTTCGTTAAAATATTTGGGTGTCATCCATGATCAATTCTCAAATGAAAAAACATTTTATGAGACTGGCGCAATTGATAAAACAATATCTGACTTAAAAGAAAAAGATCTCATATATGAAGCTGATGGCGCCACATGGTTTAAAACCACATCTTTGGGAATGGATCAGGATCGTGTATTAATTAAAAGCACAGGCGAGCCCACGTACCGTCTTCCGGATATTGCATATCATATTAATAAAGTGGAGCGGGGATTTGATTTCATTATAGATATTTTTGGCTCTGATCATGTGGATACATACCCGGATGTATTAGCTGCTGTAGGTGCACTTGGCTATAAAACAGATCATTTTAAAGTACTCATTCATCAATTTGTCACATTATTAAAAGACGGTCAAAAAGTTAAAATGTCTACCAGAAAAGCTAATTTTGTGACACTGAAAGAATTAATAGATGATGTTGGAGTTGATGTGGTTCGCTATTTCTTTATTATGCGCAGTATGAACTCTCATCTCAATTTTGATTTGGATCTGGCAACGGATCAGTCCGAGAAAAACCCTGTGTTTTATTTACAATACGCCCATGCGAGGATTTGCAATATTATAAAGCATGGTGAACATCTTGGCGTAGACACTAAAGCAAATTTTGATGCATCATTACTTAATCATAAAGCAGAGTTAGAATTATTGAAAACAACCGGCCAATTCACTGATATAATGGAAATTGCTTATACAACCCTGGAACCCCAGGGTATAACTAATTATTTACAGGACTTGGCAACAAAGTTTCACAAATTCTATGGCGAGTGTAGAGTCATAACAGACGATCAAAAACTGACATCAGCGAGGATAGCTCTTATAAATACTGTAAAAGTTATTTTATCAAATGGATTAAAGGTGCTTGGAATTTCTGCACCAGAGCGAATGTAATATGCTAAATATCTTCAATACCGAATTGGATTTTTTAATATTGTGCCTTTCTACACTTTTCTCACTTGTCAATCCATTGGGGATCACACCCGTATTTCTGGCCATGACGGAAGGATACAGCCAACAAGATCGTGTACTGATTGCAAAAAAGGGTGTTTTTACCGGAACAATCACTTTAATTGTTTTTGCTCTTTTGGGGTCAATCATTTTTTCTTTTTTTGGAATTACCATTGAAGCTTTCCAGATTATGGGTGGAATTATCTTCTTCCGCAGCGGCTTGCACATGCTGGATGCAAAAGTGGGTCGAACAAGAACGACAGCTAAAGAACAAGAAGAATTTATTACAGCTAACGAAATTGCTTACACGCCCATTGGTGTTCCATTAATTACAGGTCCCGGAGCTATCACCGGAGCCATGTTATTATCTGCTCAAACGAATTCTACTGTTAGTTTTGGTACATTAATTTTTTCAATTCTACTCGTGATGGTAGCAGTACTTTTTATATTTATGGGTGGGGAAAAATTAAGCCACAAAATAGGTGTGACCGGCATGCGCATCATTCAGCGGATTATGGGTTTGATTCTTATGGTGATTGCAGTGCAGTTTATGATTAATGGCGTTTCAGTGGTATTGAATAATATTTCAAGTTTAGCAAACGCAGGATAGTTCAAAAAATTTACGCAGTCAGAATAAACCTATTATTATCTATTGGATAATAATTCCTTTTCTTCATCGTAAAGACTTCGGCGCAAAATAACAAATTCTCCGGGATCATTAGCTAAGGGGAATGCACCTCGCCCTGCTCCACCATGAATCCAATCAACACGTTTCCCTTTTTCATTCCGCAATTCTGAAACATGAACCATTTCCATTCCTTCCGGTGAAAATACTTCAACGTCAGTCTCCACCCCAAGCTTATTTTTAATATCAAACCATAACAGTCCGTTTGCTTGGTCCCAGCTGCAATTCATTCCCACTGCTTTATGAGATCGTTCCAGTGAACGGTTGTCATGGTAATTTTCACCAAATTCATTTGGATTTCTTGTATAAAATCCGGTTGTATAACCCCGGTTGGATAAGGCCAACAAATCTCTCAAAATGATTGAATCGAAGTGTTTTCCGCCGGTCATATCATCAATGGCTTTTCGATAGGACCGTGTCGCCATGGCGGTATAGTAAGCTGATTTCGTTCTTCCTTCAATTTTAAAACTCATGACACCGGCGTCACGGATATCACCCAAAAGTTCCACGGCGCAAAGGTCTTTTGCATTAAAGAGATAGGTTCCGTTTTCATCCTCTTCTATCGGGAATTGTTCATCTGCTCTTTCTTTTTCTTCAACAAAATATCCGTTTCCTGGACTTTTATAATGTTCGTCGTGAAATAGCGATGTTTGACTTTTTTCTTTGGTTAATAAGGAGTCTGTGTGTTGTCCCAAATCATATTCCCACCGACAAGAATTGGCACAGGTTCCCTGGTTGGCGTCCCGGTGATTCATGTAATTGCTAATTAAACACCGACCGGAATAAGCAATACATATCGCCCCATGGACAAAAGATTCCAGTTCAATATCCGAAACCTTTTCATGAATTTCAGCAATTTCTTTCAAGCGAAGTTCTCGAGATAAGATAATCCGTTGCACGCCCTGATTTTTCCAGAAATCCACGGTGGTCCAATTAGTAGCATTGGCTTGAGTAGAAAGATGAACCGGAATATGAGGTACCCGTTTTATAGCCTGATGTATTAATCCCGGATCAGCCATAATTAACCCATCCGGTTTCCATTGGGCGATTTTTTCCAGCTCCCGAATGAACCCATCAACCTTGGCATTATGGGCATATATATTTAAAGTGAGATATATTTTTTTTCCAATGTTATGAGTGTAACGGATTCCTTCAATGAGTGAATCTTCTCGAAAATCGTTTTCGCGGGTTCGCAGTGAAAACCGGGGTACGCCGGCATACACAGCATCAGCTCCGTAAGCAAATGCGTACTTCAGTTTTTCTAAATTACCTGCCGGGGATAGTAATTCTGGAATGATAGCTGTTTTCATGGTGTTGAAATTATAAAATAATCGGTTTAATTTAAATTTAAACCTGCTCTTTTGCATTTCCAATCCGGGACAGACAAACGGATAATCGTTATTGAATATTATTTGAGGCGAGCTTGTCTGCCGCAATAAAGCGAAGGCGGGTCTATCCACCGAAATGAAATGCAGGAGGAGAGTCCTCCTGCGGCGGATAAAAGTCGAACTTTATCAGCCTAGGGCTGATCCCGTCCGTATTTTTTATCTAACCACTCACGACCCTTCCCTGATTTAAGAAATTTTTCTCTCTTCCAGAGCGATTATTTAGAGTCGTTTTTTCGCAAATGCCCGACCTGAAGGAGACTTTATATAGCGTTCAAAATCCAATGCGCGTTGTTTTTCTGAAAATGCAATATAGGTTTTAATCTTCCATGGTTTGTATTTATTGGTGTAGGTGCTTTGACCATGGTTATGGGATTTTAGTCTATTCTCTAAGTTTTCGGTCAAACCGGTATAATAAC
This sequence comes from Fidelibacterota bacterium, assembly GCA_022561485.1. Taxonomy (GTDB): domain Bacteria; phylum Fidelibacterota; class Marinisomatia; order Marinisomatales; family TCS55; genus JADFRD01. The sequence goes on from JADFRD010000018.1 coordinate 10,775, forward strand.
GATCCGGATGGTTTATGGACTGCAATATGTAAACGTAATACATAATTAAAATTGGTTTGAGCCCGCTGCGACGTAGCTCTGTTTCATTGTATTAATATTCCCGCCTTCGTTCCGACCCATCGGAACTACGGCGCGTTCGACTTCACTCTTGCAGAGCGAAGTCGAGTGGAGGCGGGGAGAGTCGAACTCCCGTCCGAAATAAACCCCTGCAAAACATCTACATGCTTAGTCTCCTAGCGTGATCTTATCCCGTTAATGGCCAAGGACAAACAAATAACGAGACCAGCCCAAAGGATCTCATCTCAATATGTTGAGCACATATAAAGACCAGTCTATGTAGTCGACGCCCTTTTATCTAACCATAGACAAATCGGATAAAGGACGGGTCGCAATCTTAAGCTGCGGCCATATAGCCGTAATCGGCATGTACGAATGTTCGGATGTTTTAGGAGAATTCCGAGATCTCCGCATGCAGTCCTACAACGATCTTATCCCGTCGAAACCGGTCGCCCCCTTTTCAAATAGCGTATAGAATATACAATATAAAAAAGATAATGGCTCCGAACGCCAACCCGGAGCCATTTCACTTTTTCACTTGCCAATCTCTTCTAACGCAAATTCAAAAACAATAAATTTGCTGTTTAAAGGCAGAGCAAAAATACATGGTCATTATATTCTGAGCAAGAGCGAATCTTATAATAATTGAAATTTTAGTCTTCCCTTTGTACTCTTTTATTTAAAATTCAATGTTGTGTTGGACTTCCACGGACATCTATCTAATTTTGCCCGCCGATTTTCAAAGTAAAACACACGTGTAGCTTCCAGAAAGGAAGTACATATGGCCCCGTAGCTCAATTGGTAGAGCAGTGGCCTCTTAAGCCATTGGTCGTGCGTTCGAGTCGCACCGGGGTCACTTATTTAAACAAAAATGTAATCATTATGACAAAAGCAGAAGGTAAAATATTCGATTTTGAGGGTGAAGATAAAATTCAACCGGAATTTCTGGAAACGTTTGAGTTTGACAGTCCGAATCAATATATCTCAACTGAAACAAATGAATTCAGCGCAGTATGTCCTTTTAGCGGTTTACCTGATTTGGCTTATGTAAAAATAGAATATTATCCCGAAGGCGGTAAATGCATAGAGCTTAAATCTTTGAAATATTATTTTATCAGTTTCAGGAATGTTGGTATCTTTCAGGAATCAGCTACAAAGCGCATTCATGATGATTTAAAATCGGTATTAAACACCAACCGCTTACAAGTAACAACCCTTTATAACACACGTGGCGGGTTTGATACAACCTGCATTGAAGGAAGTTTGGGTTAACCATACTATGAATGCGGGTGACAAGCTTTTTAGTACAAAATAATTAGTGATTTTCGATGCATCCGCTCTTGAATTCTTGTAATTTTGCGCCCATTATTTAAGGAATTCAGATCCCGTAGCTCAGTTGGTAGAGCAGCGGCCTTTTAAGCCGTTGGCCGTGCGTTCGAGTCGCACCGGGATCACGATTTATTCCGTGCGTTTCCCGATTTATCGGGACACCGGGATCACGATTTATTCCGTGCGTTTCCCGATTTATCGGGACACCGGGATCACGATTTATTCCGTGCGTTTCTAATTTATTAGCGTATGGGGATACTTCATTTAAGATAAATATATCTTTCATCCAATGTACCGAAAAAATAAAAAGATATACTGATAGATAGAGACTATTAATGAATAAGATAACCGTTTTCATTTCTTCCATTTTATTTATACTGTTCTTTTCCTTTTCAAGTGAAAAAATCGAATCTTTCAATTTTGACTTTGAATATGAAGTCATTTTTAATGAAACAGGGATTGTAGAAGCATGGATACCTATTCCACAAGCTGGACCTTTCCAAAAAATTGAGAACCTTTCCATAAGTAGTTCTTTAAAATATCGTATGGAGAATGATTCGGTTTTTGGGAATTTATTCTTACATTTGATTCCATTTGAATTAACAAAACCCGACACTGTTAAAGTGAATTTTCGAGTATGTCGCCAAGAAGCCAGATCGCACACAGAACATATTGATGTCTTCTCTCGTGAGTTATTTTTACAGCCCTATAAAAATGTACCGTTAAATCCGCAGTTGTATTACATCGCTGATACCATGTCCAGTTCGGGTAGTGATAATGTCAGAGAAATATACAATACCATCATTAAACACATGGAATATGATAAATCCGGCGAGGGGTGGGGTCAGGGCGATGCGGTGTATGCCTGCAATATTGGAAAAGGGAACTGTACAGATTATCATAGTTTATTTAATGCGCTTCTTCGAGTACAGCAAACACCAGCACAGTTTAATATCGGATTCTCAATTCCTGATGATTTATCTGGTGTAATTCCGGGATACCACTGTTGGGCTGAATATTACAAGGAAGGCGAAGGGTGGGTCCCTGTAGATATTTCAAACGCTGATAAAAATCCCGGAAAAGAAGATTACTATTTTGGGAGACTTGACAACCGACGAGTGAAATTTACAGTTGGAAGAGACATTCCTCTCCCCGGGGGAACTTCGGAGGATATCGTTAATTTTTCCGTTTATCCCTATGTAAAAGTGAACGGTGCACCATCATCGGGGTTTATTCCCCGTTTTTCTTACTCAACTGTTAACTGAAGATGCTCAGTATTATTTAATCCTTTTGTTTATTTTCAAGCGGAATCGTTTTCCATTCACCGTTTTCTTCTTGCCATCCGTACCGCTCTACACCTTCTTCCTTATGCACGAGGAACTTAGTGAAAGACAATTCTTCTGCGGACTTACCGTTCATAAATACATCCAAATCATATATTTTACCATTTTGGGCTTTAAAGTCAGCGCAGGCAAAATAAAGGTTATCACCAACGGCAGACAAACGGTCTTTGTGCACTTTTAATAACTCCAATTCAAGGGATTCCCCTGTTTCCGGATCTTCTACGATGAATTTCATATTCTGATTCGATTCCGTTTTAACGTACTGAACAATAGCATCTGCAAGGTTATCCTTTGTAATGATTACAGACGTTTCTTTTGAAGGGTGTTCAGCAGGATGCTCCGTAGGATGTTCGGCATCTTTGTCAGCGGGATGTTCCGCATCTTGCGTAGTGGGATGTTCTGCTTTTTTTTCAGTTGGATGCTCAGTAGGATGCTCTTGGGCAGCAAGAGGCATTACAAAGAAAAGTAATACAATAACACTAACCCAGCGATTAATATAGACTTTCAGCATTGGTTTCCTCTTTTCTGGTTGGTAAAATATATGTACTCTGAAGACTGCATGGCAATTCATTTAACTGTGGACCACTGACTAAAGAGGATTAAAAGTTTGCTATCCAAAATAACGGAAGTTCCCTGTTTCCAAATGGTACGAGTATCTATAAATCCTGCAGTTAAGATTGCCCTAAATACAGGGAACGAATTACCCTGTGTGCCTGTCTGCCGGAATGAAATGTAGGCATAGCCGCATATATTGATAAAAGAACGGAGCGGGCAGGATAGCTAAAAGAATTATCATTATAAATTAGAGAAAATCATAATGTCCACCAATAGCAAAGATATGAATGGACTTTTCATCGAAATTGTAAATGAGCCGATCTCCCCTGGTAATTCTTCGCGACCACAGTCCCGATAAATTGTGTCGTAATGCTTCGGGTTTGCCGATTCCTATGGCGGGGTCGCTACGCTGCATTTCCTTTAAAATTTTACATAGATTACGATGCAGACTCTTATTTTGGGTTCGCAGCTCTTCATATTTGGACCAGGTATTTCCCTCAAATACGATTGATCTCATTCAACTGCTCTGCGGAAGGCGTATATCCGGTGCCGGTTTTATAGGTACTGAGGGATTCGGCAATTTGGGGGGAGAGAGAGGAGTTTTGAAGAACATACAGAGTTTCCTGATCCCGCTCCCAGTCTTCCATGCTCATGACAATAAAATCTTTCCCGGCCCGACGCCGGACCCGAATGGGAACGTGATCCGATAGAGCATTATCAACCAAGGATTTTATGTTGGCGCGAAAAACATTCACAGCAACTTCAATCATATTACTTCCTTATTTATGTACATATAATGTACGTAATTCCCGTACATATCGCAATGGTAGAATCAATGATGAGCTATTGCCTAACCTGGTTCGGATAGCGTGTATTTGTAGCAGGTTCTGAACAAACACACCAAATGACGCCAATAAAAAAATCAGATTGGTGGCCTTCTTTTTTTCTGGTGGGATGTTATAAATAACCGATACATATTTTTTCCGGCCAAATAAACAGATCGAGATTATCTCTGTCAATTGGAGTGGTAATTTAGGGATTTCGAGACAATCCCCAGCGTTCAAACACTGACATGGACAGATGCTTCAATGATTAACACAAGGTTATTTTACCTCCCCTTCCAAAAATACCACATATATTTTAAATAATTATGTAATGGGAGGAACCGTGGTGTTCAATCTTTATTAAATTGAATAATTCATCATCAAATTAAATAATGTGCATAAATTCAATGATAGATAAAAATTGGAAGATATTGCTTATGAATTAATCAGGTTATCACTTCCAATCTTTATTAAAAACATATTAATCAAGAGAGACTAATGGCGAATGTTTATGTAATCGGCGCAGGGATGGTGGGCTGTGCCATGGCTTTGGATCTGGCGAATGATCATCAAATTCAATTGGCTGATTATCATTCGGTTAGACTTTCAGCAATACAAAAACGAAATTCCAGTATCATCACCGAACGGCTGGATGTTACCGATGAAAAATCACTGTTAAAATGGCTGGAACCCGCTGATATTATATTAATGGGTGTTCCCGGCCACTTGGGCTACCCAACATTGAAAACAGCTATCAGCGGAGGAAAAAATATTGTCGATATTTCTTTTGCTCCTGAAAATATTCTGGAGTTATCCCCGCTGGCTGAAAAAGCTGGTATTTCCGTAATTGTGGATGCCGGCGTGGCACCGGGAATCCCAAATTACATATTGGGCTATTATAATACCCTGATGGAAATTCAATCTTTTGAATATTTAGTGGGGGGATTGCCAAAATATCCAAGGCCCCCTTTTAATTATAAAGCGCCATTCTCCCCAATAGATGTGATTGAAGAATACACCCGTCCCGCCAGGATGATGATTAACGGCAAGGTAGTTTCAAAACCGGCGCTTACTGAAATTGAGGTCATTGATTTCCCCGATGCTGGAAAATTAGAAGCATTTAATACAGACGGATTGCGTTCTATCCTCACCACCATGAACCACATTCCCAATATGAAAGAAAAAACACTCCGTTACCCCGGACATGCGAAACTGATGAAGAGCTATCGCGATCAAGGTTTGTTTAATACATCTAATATTGAAAAAACATCAAAAAAATTATTCAAGGAATGGAAACTCGATAAAGATGAACCGGAATTCACCATTATGGATATTATTATTAAAGGGAACGCTGATGGAAAAAAACAGGAAGTTAAATACCACTTATACGATGAGTATGACCCAAAAACAAAAACATCTTCCATGTCCAGGACAACTGGTTATACTGCTGCAGCCACGGTGAATCTGCTGCTAAACAACCTATGGACAGAACCGGGTGTATTCCCGCCTGAAATCGTTGGAAAAAAAGAAGGGTGTACACATTATATTTTGGATTACTTAAGAAAAAGAAACGTGCAAATCAATAAGCAGTAAAAAATAGTTAATGGTCACTTTTATTAAATGAAAAAGGGCTCCAAATGGAGCCCTTTTTTGATACTAAAGATGTTCCTAATTCAGATCATCAACCGTGTCATTCCGTTTCCGGAATTGGAAATACCACTATTGCATCACCATCACGATCCAACGGTAGTTCAGATGTTCTGCCGTAATGACGCATATCCTGCAGGCGTTGGCCTTCAAAAAACAGGGAATAGCGTTTTTCATACAGAACTCTATCTTCTGCGTTGGCTGCGCTTGTGCCTGAATAATCGGCCAATCCGGCGGCAGCGCGAACGATATTCATATTTGCTTCTGCTGATGAATAATCGCCAGTGCCAATGTAGGCTTCCGCCTGAAGAAGGATCAATTCTTCATTCCGGATGATTGGAATTGGATCGTAAGAACCGGCCCATACAGTGGGAGCCAGGAAACTTTCCAGATTATCGAATGTGATTGTTTCCGATCGGGACGTTACATTGCTGCTGTAACGAAGATCGCCATCTTCTGCATCTGCAATGTATGACGGATGGACCATTAGTTTAATCACATCTGCATCTGATGCTTCAAACATTTCATTATCCTGATCATTCGCAGATGTGCTGAACACGTGGAAAACACCATTGTCCAGATCACCGGATGCATCAAGGAAAGAATTCCCGAGAGCCGTTAAGGCAGTGCTGTAATCGCTTTGATGAACAGCAACGCGGGCTCTGAGGGCGCGATTGAACTGTGCAAAAGTCGATGGCGTATCAAAACCGTCAAAGCCAGTAGACAACGAGAATGAAAATGAACTTTCGCCAGAATTCAGATCACTGTATCCGCTATCCAACAGGTTTTCAATTTCGTCGAAAACTTCTGATTTTGAAGCAATAGCAACGCTTTTATCGCCATCATAGTTTAAGCGAGCACCATTTACATCGGTCAGGCTCAAAACACGCATCAATGCATATGCATGAAACGTTTTACCCACACCTGATGCACCGGCGTCACCGGATTCTGCCATATTCAAGCAATTCTGGATTACTTTGTAATTAGCATTCCATGGGCGAACCGCTAAAAAACCACCAGGGTCAACAGGGCCGCGCATCAATTCACCGGTGTAACGAGGGTCAGCCGGTTCCAGGTAATAGGCTTCTCGTCCTACTACCAGAATATCCCTGAGATATACGCCTATATCAATGCGTAATCCGGCTTCTGCTCCTGTGACTAATGTTTGAATCGTTGCTGTTTCATCCGTGGGGTTATTTGGATCCGGAAAATCCAGATCATCACATCCTACCCAAAATAAAACTGCTATCATGGGAAGGATCTTTATCATTGGTTTTAATCTAATTGATTTCATTGTGTTATCCTCCTCAATTAAATGCCGATTGACAGGTTAAAATAGAAACTCTTCGCTTGGGGGAAAGGCGCCGTGTCTACGGAACCGCCAACCGCTTCATTACCGAACTGACTCATTTCAGGACTTAAGCCTGTGTAATCTGTACCCATCCATATATTTCGTCCGGAAATACCCACTCGAAGATATGAAACACCAAGGGCATCCGATAGGTTTTTCGGAAGAGTGTAGTTTAAGTTTATTTCCCTGAGTATGGTGTAAGTTGTGGATCCGATATATGGCGCTGTTATACCGCCAAGAACCGCCAGCCGTTCTGCGCCATCACCGCTTTTTACTCCGTCTTCATCAAGATCAAGGCTTTTCTTGTCGTAATCTGCAGTAGTGCCACCCAGGTCATAGATCAGCTTCGCCAGATCAATAGCATGCCCGCCTTTCTTATGATCAATCAGAAAAGAGAACTCTACAGGACCAAACTTGAAGCTATTGAAGAAGGAAACCTGGAAATCAGGAGTTTCGTTACCCAACTCTACATGCTGATATATAGTATCTGCTGCATCAAACTTCTTTGGATCTCCTAAGTGTTTATACACTTTATAAATTGGATCATCATTTGCATCTAATTGCATTTCACTTCCAACTATTGCAGAGGGAGACCAACCTTCCTCAATTCTGTAGGTTCCCAGGAATGTAGCAAAACCACCGTAGTTATAGGGATCAACCGTCAACTTTGTTACTTCTGAACTGGTTGTATAATAATTGGTCCGGAATATCCAGTCCAATCCACCCAGGCTCACCAGTTTGGTTGGATTCAATGTAACCGAAAGTTCAATTCCCTTCGTTTCCATTTCACCACCATTTTCCCAACTGGAACTGAATCCTGAGGAAGCGGGCATATCTACCAGTAAAATCAGGTCCGTAATATTCTGCGTATACATGGTTGCTTCCACAGAAGCAAAACCATCCATTATGGAGAAGTCAACGCCAAATTCAGTTTCAACCGTCCGCTCCGGTTTAATATCCGGATTTCCTTTTACTGAGGAAGTCAGCAAGCCATTCACACCGCCAATATTTGACAGGTTCATGGCTGAATACTTTGCGCTTGTGCTGGGCATATTCCCCGTTTCACCCCTGGCAAAGCGCAGCTTCAGGTTATCAAACAATCCGGCAACTTCACCGAATTGATAAGAAGCAGCCATCTTTGGATACCATTCCAAGTCTTCTGTATTACCCATGGTGCTGGATTTATCACCCCGGGCGCCAAAGGCCAAATAAATATTATCACCGACGGATACTTCTTCCTGGATAAATATTCCTCTATCCTGTTGCTTCGTACGGGTATGATAAGCTTTTTGGGCACTGGCCTGATCTATATTTTGCTGGGTAGGAACCATGCCGGTTGCATGGACAAATACACTGTTTCTGTCCCGGGTTTCATATTGCTGACCCACAGTCGTGTTGAAGGACATACCGCTCATTTTCATTTTATGAACCAAGTTCAAATATAGATTCGTATTCAAATTATCTGTAGTTGTCATGACCGATTGTCCTGCATCCGTTTTGCTTTCTTCAATCTGCAGGAATGGAGGTGAAAACACTTTATTTTCCTGGTTATAGAAGTCGGCACCGGCCACAGCCACGAATTTCAGACTCTGGGTAGGTTGCTGGAAAATACTGTAATCAAATTGTAAAGAAGCCAACGCACGGTGCGTCAACTCATTATTCACAAAATATTCAGCTGTTTCCAGAGGGTTGGATGGGTTCGTTGGGTGAGTTGGAAAACTTCCATCAGCATTTTGACGGATGTCAATAAAACTGGGTGTAAAGCCAATGGAAAATCCATAGGTAACGTTGGTATTATCGTTTCCGGTCACACCTCGGTCTGAGTTGGTTCTGATAATATTTGTTGAAATGGAAACCTTTGCTTTATCACTGAAGCGGTGATCTAGATTCACCCGGCCGGAGATTTTTTGATAACCGGTATTTTTAATAATTCCGCCTTCATCCATATATTGACCGCTTATGTAGAACTGGGTTCTTTCATTACCGCCGACGGCGCTAAATGTATGTTCAACTAATCGACCTGTTTCACCATAAAGAATACCTTCATAATCAAAATCGTTTTTGGCCCAATTGCCATTATCATCATTACCCAATGAAGCGATATCAGCTCCATATTGTTCTTCAGCCTCATCATATGTTTCAAATACACGGTGACCCATCTTTTTCAATAGTTCAGACGTTCCATATTGCGCTGAATAACTGAATTTGGTTTTACCGCCACGACCTCGCTTGGTGTTGATAATGATTACACCATTGGATGCTTTGGCGCCGTAAAGGGCGGCTGCGCTGGCGCCTTTAAGTATTTCAATACTTGCGATATCATTGGGGTTAATATCACCAATTCTGTTGGTGGGCTGGCCCTGCGGACGAGAACTACCGGCGCCTGTTGCTGCTGTAACAACGTCGATCCCGGATTGGTTGGCATCATTATTTACAATGATACCATCAATCACATACAGGGGCTGCGTGCTGCCGGTTAGTGTGGAAGAACCACGCAGATTCACATTAATTCCACCACCTGGTGCGCCTGTATTTCTGCGAATATTTACACCGGCAAATTTCCCGCTGAGGGCGCCATCTAATGTCTGGGTAGGAACATTCACCAGTTCATCGCCTGTAATAACAGCAACTGCATTGGCGGCGTTTCGGCGTTTGACTGTAGTTGCCAGTCCGGTGACGACCACTTCATCTTGTCTTAACACATCCGTTTCAAGAGAGATGTCAAGTACGTCTCCGTTGACAGTGATTTCCTGTGTTTTGTAACCAATATAAGCCACCATCAGGATATCTCCCGGATCCGCTTCTATGGAGAAAGCACCTCTGACATCTGTGGTGGTACCAATAAACGTACCTTTTACAAACACAGACGTTCCCACGAGCGGCTCACCCGTTTTTGCATCAGAAACCGTTCCCGAAACAGCACCAAAAGCTATTCCAACAGTCAACGATACAAACAGTATTGTTTTTAGGATGCGCATATAGCCCCCTACATGTTGATTATTGTTTTAAATTAATTTTTAAGTGGAGCTGGAAAAATATGGGTATCCATAGCTGCACCTCCTTGACTAACTCACTTGAAATTCTATTAATTTTATAACCAAATACAAGTAATTAATTAAATATTTAATTTCAGCTTATGTAGACTGTTTTTATATTCACAAATTCGAGGATACCTTGCGCTGAAAGTTCCCGGCCATATCCCGAATTTTTTATCCCGCCAAAAGGAAGTCGTGGTTCCGAGCGTACGAAATTATTGACAAAACACACTCCTGCTTCCAGTAGATTTCTAGCGATAAATTCACCTTTTTCATCATCCCTCGTAAATACAGCCGCACCTAAACCAAACGGGGTATTATTCGCCAATTCGATTGCTTCTTTTTCATTTTCAGCAGAAATAATTGCCGCTACTGGTCCGAAGAGTTCTTCATCAAAGGCCGGCATTCCGGGAGATACATTCCCCAAAACGGTTACCGGGTAAAATGCTCCCGGAGTATTCGGAACGAAACCTCCTAATAATAGGTTTGCACCTTTTTTAATACTTTGTTCTACTTGTTTATGGATTTCATCCCTGGCTTGAATATTTACCATTGGACCAATATCAATTTCTTTTTCAAAAGGATCACCAAATGTTCTATCTTTTAATTTCTCTAATAATATTTCCTGGAATTCATTTCGAATGGATTCAACAATAATATATCTTTTTGCGGCGATACAGCTTTGACCTGTATTCAAAAAGCGTCCAGTGATGCACGCTGATACTGCTCGATTTAAATCCGCATCCTCTAATATAATATATGGATCACTCCCACCTAATTCCAAAACTGTCTTTTTCAATGCAGCTCCGGCTTGAGACGCAACCGCTTTTCCTGCCGATGTGCTGCCGGTTAGAGTTACTGCTTTTACTCTGGGGTTGTTAATAACATTTTGCACTTTACCCGAACCAATAACTAGTGTCCTAAAAACATTTTCAGGGAAACCGGCTTTTTTAAAAATCTCTTCTATGGCCAATGCGCTGCCTTGAACATTGGAAGCATGTTTCAATACACAAGCATTTCCAGCCATTAGCGTTGGAGCAGCAAAACGAAAGACTTGCCAGAATGGGAAATTCCACGGCATGACAGCCAATACGATACCGATTGGCTGATAAGAAATATAACTTTTTGATGCATCTGTTTCGATAATTTTGTCCGCTAAAATAGTTTCTGCATTTTCAGCATAATAATCGCAAACCAGGGCGCATTTTTCAGCTTCTGCTTGTGCCTGTGCATTTGGCTTACCCATTTCCAGACTCATAATCCGACCATATTCTTCTTTATTGTTGCGCAGGATTTCTGCAGCATTTTTCATGAGTGCAGCTCTTTCAGAAAATGATCTTTCTTTCCAATCAGAGTATGCTGTATGTACATTTTCTAATATAGTGTATACTTCATTATTGCTCATTTCCTGATAGACAGCTATTTCATTACCATCCGCAGGATTTATTGATTTTAATGCCATGAGTATTTTTCCTGTATTATTGTATAATATCTTTTCGAATGTTTAGAATAAATTACCATAAATTGTTTAATTGATTTTACGTCTAGAATTGAACTATTAATGACAAAATATTTACCTCCCACAGACTATTTCACTTCCCGGCACATCGGGCCGAACGAAGACGAAATCAAAGTCATGCTTAAAACTCTCGGCCTCTCTTCGTTGGATGAACTTGTTCAAAAAACAATCCCTGCTGAAATATTGGGCGATAGTTTGATGGACATCTGTGAGCCGACAGATGAGTTCAGCACAATCAAACAATTAAGAAACATTGCCAAAAAAAATACCATGTCACGATCCTATATTGGCATGGGATATACAGGTACGATCACTCCCCCGGTTATATTGAGAAACATTCTTGAAAATCCAGGATGGTATACCCAATACACTCCTTATCAGGCAGAAATCAGTCAGGGCAGATTAGAAGCGCTTATTAATTTTCAAACAATGGTGTGTAATATGACGGGTATGGACATAGCCAATGCTTCGTTACTGGATGAAGCAACAGCCGCTGCAGAAGCCATGGCAATGATTGCCAGAATCAATCCAAAACGAAATCGTTTTTATATCTCTTCAACCTGTCATCCCCAGACAATCGATGTTCTTAAAACGCGTGCAGAACCCATGGGAATTGAATTAATCATTGTGGATGAAGACAGTTTTATAATCGACGAGAACACACTCGGAGTATTGGTTCAGTATCCATCGACCGATGGCAGAATCACTGATTATACTGACTTGTGCAATAAAGCACATGAAGGTGGAGCCCTTGTTGCTGTTGCTGCAGATATATTGAGCCTCGCCATGCTAAAACCGCCTGGCGAATGGGGTGCTGATGTAGTGATCGGAAGCGCCCAGCGGTTTGGCGTGCCTATGGGGTATGGCGGTCCCCACGCAGCTTTTTTAGCGACCCATAAAAGATATGAACGGAAAGTCCCAGGCAGAATTATCGGCGTCTCAATCGATGTTCATGGGAATCCTGCATACCGCATGGCGCTGCAAACACGGGAACAGCATATCCGCAGGGACAAGGCTACATCCAATATTTGTACAGCCCAAGTCCTGCTGGCTATTATGGCCGGCATGTATGCAGTGTATTATGGCCCGCAAGGAATTAAGCGTATAGCGGAACGTATCAATTACCTAACTGCAGCTCTTGCGGGATCTCTTGAAAAAGCAGGGTTCGAAATTTTACACGACACCTTTTTTGATACTATCCGATTTAAAGCAGATTCCAGTTTTGTTCAAAAAGCAGAATCCGCCGGCATGTTACTGCGAAAATATGACGATGGGACTTTGGGAATAACGCTCGATGAAACAACAACTTTAGAAGATATACATGATATTCTAAACATTTTCGATGCAAAATTTGATGCAGATGTTGGTGGAACAATTCCCGAGAATTTGAAGAGGATATCATCATATTTAGATCATCCTGTTTTTCATTCTTATCATTCCGAAACAGAAATGCTCAGGTATATATATAAACTGCAGCAAAAAGACCTTTCGCTGGCAACCAGCATGATTCCACTTGGCTCATGCACCATGAAGCTCAATGCCACAACAGAAATGATGGGCATTACCTGGCCGGAATTTGCAAACATCCACCCTTTTGCACCGGCAGAGCACGTAGAGGGATATACACAGTTAATTGCAGAATTGGGTGGCTGGTTGTGTGAAATGACAGGTTTTACAGGATATTCATTTCAGCCAAATTCCGGAGCTCAAGGTGAGTTTACAGGTCTAAAAGTTATTTCAGCGTATCATAAAGACAACGGAAATAACCATCGCAATATTTGTCTAATCCCGGCATCGGCTCATGGTACGAATCCCGCCAGCGCTGTCATGAACGGGTTGAAAGTGGTGGTCGTAAAATGCGATGACGGCGGCAATATTGATCTAAAGGATTTGAAAACAAAAGCTGAAATGCATTCAGAAAATCTCGCTGCATTTATGGTGACATATCCATCTACACATGGTGTGTTTGAAGCTGAAATAAAAGAGATGTGCAAAATGATCCACGATCATGGCGGACAGGTGTATTTAGACGGTGCCAATCTGAATGCCATGGTGGGTTTATGTAAACCGGCTGATTTTGGCGCAGATGTATGCCATATTAATTTACATAAAACATTCTGCATTCCTCACGGCGGCGGCGGTCCTGGGATGGGGCCCATTTTTACCAAAGAACATCTTTCCCCTTATCTTCCGGATCATTCTATCATTTCAGCAAATGGAGAAAAAAATGTGCCTGCTGTATCTGCCGCTCCGTACGGAAGCGCAAGCATTTTACCCATCTCCTGGGCGTATATAAAAATGCTTGGCGGAGCCGGATTAAAAAAAGCAACACAGGTTGCCATCCTCAATGCGAATTACATGGCTAAACGATTAAGTGAATATTTTGAAATTTTATACACAGGACAAAACGGCATGGTGGGTCATGAATTTATCCTTGATGCCAGACCGTTCCGGAAATCAAGCGGCATTACCGATGAGGACATTGCCAAGCGGCTAATGGATTACGGGTTTCATGCCCCGACAATGTCTTTCCCTGTCCCGGGAACGCTGATGATTGAACCTACGGAAAGTGAGAGTAAAGCAGAACTCGATCGGTTCTGTCGGGCATTAATACAAATCAAAGATGAAATAATATCTGTCGAAACTGGAAAATTTGATAGAGAAGACAATGTATTAAAGAATGCGCCGCACACGGCACTTCATATTTCATCTGATGACTGGTCACATCCGTATTCTAGAGCATTGGCAGCTTATCCGGCTGAATGGACTAAAGATTCAAAATTCTGGCCAGCAGTCGGACGCATTGACAATGCATTTGGTGATCGTAATCTGGTGTGCACTTGTCCGCCTATTGAAGAATACGAATAACTTTGGATTATAATAAACAATAAAAAAATTAATTTGTACAGTATATTGTACAGTATTGTACATTCAACTGTGTTTAATTAACAACAGGAGTTTATTATGAAGCATATTCCTTTCTCTGAATTCAGAAAAAATGCCTCCAAATTGATCACAGATGTAGAACATGGCGAAGTCATTTATTTAACACGCCACGGGAAATTAATCGCAGAAATTTCACCGGCTGAAATAGAAGAAAAAAAGATTCCCTCATGGAAAAAAGAAGCATTGAGATTAGCTATTCGTGGTGAAGGATTATCTACAGCAATACTTGAAGAAAGAGAAATTGCTTAAATGCGCGTTTTTCTGGACTCTTCCGCTTATACAAAAAGATTCGTGGAAGAACCCGGCAGTCAGGAAATTGAGAATATATGTATAGGCGCTTCCGAATTGGGTTTAAGCATTATTTGTTATCCTGAAATTATTTCTGCTTTAAATCGACGACTTCGTGAGAAAGCTCTGAACAAACATGATTATAAAATAGTCAAAAATCGTCTTGCCAAAGAGATGATGGATTTAGAAATAATAAATATCACATCCGCTGTAATTGGCCTTACAACAACTTTACTGGAAAAAAATGTGTTGCGAGCCATGGATGCTATTCATATTGCCTGTGCAATTGAGTGGGGTACTGAACTATTTGTCACTTCTGACCAAAAACAAGGAAACGCCGCAAAAAAAGCAAAACTAAAAACAAGGATAAGCAATTAAGGAACTTTTTAAACAATAACCGCATTGCGTTCAAAAAATAGTTACTTATTCTTTGTACATCAGAATCGTTAGTTCACCTCCATTTAAATAATATCCCCGATACATTCCTTTTGTATTAAAAGGCGTGGCAATATTTCCTTTTCTGTCCATGGCAATCACACCCCCGGTGCCTCCTCGATTAGTGAGTTTATCAATCACAGATTGGGCAGCTTCTTGAACCGTTTTTTGTTGATACTCCATTTGGGCAGCGATATCATAAGCCACGCTTCCGCGGATGTAATATTCACCCTGTCCGGTTCCTGATACACCGCAAGTTTCATTGTTGGCATATGTTCCGGCGCCAATAATAGGCGAATCGCCTACTCTTCCCCACATTTTATTAGTAAGCCCACCCGTGGATGTGCCTGCTGCCAAATTGCCTTTTTTATCGAGCGCCACACAGCCTACTGTTCCATGTTTTTCAGCCTCTTTTTCTTTGGCTTTCATCAATGATTTAAATCGTTCTTCTGTTTGAAAATACACATTGGGAACAATATCCAAACCTTGTTCCTTGGCAAAAGCATCTGCTCCCGTACCGGCTAACAATACATGCCATGTTTCTTCCATGACTTTCCTGGCAGCTGAAATTGGATTTTTCACTGTTTTTACCCCTGCAACTGCACCAGCTTGTAATGTATTTCCGTCCATAATTGACGCATCTAATTCATTGGTGCCGGCTCCGGTAAAAACAGCTCCTTTACCCGCATTAAATAGTGGTGAATCTTCCATGATCTTTATCGTTGCTTCTACCGCATCGAGGCTTGATCCGCCTTTATCCAATATGTTATAGCCTTTTTTTAATGCTTCTGTCAGTTTGTTTATATATGCAGTTTCTTTTTCCGGAGTCATATTCTCCTTTGTGATAGTACCGGCTCCTCCATGAATAACCAACCCAAAAACGGTTTGATCCGTTTGATTATTACAAGCAACCAAAAAAAGGAAAAAGATCATTATTATTTGTTTTTTCATGACAGTCTCTTTTTTATCTCATTTAGAATAAAATCCAGCTTTTTCTCATCTTCAAAAATATTAAATCTGTCTGTTTCTATTACGAAAACCGGAATATCATCAATTGAATCTACCCAACGATTGTAAGCAACATTCAAGCTGTGTAAATATTCAGGGTCGATGGTTTTTTCGTAATCCCGGGAACGTCCTGCTATTCGTGTCAATAATGTATCCGTGGACGCTTTTAAATAAATGATCAAATCCGGTTTCCGAAGGTAGGAAGTCATAACCTTGAAAAGATCTCGGTAGTTTGCCCAATCCCGATCGTTCATAAAACCCATTTGGAATAAGTTTCGGGCAAAAATTTCAACGTCTTCGTAGATGGTTCTATCCTGGATCACGCCTCCGTTTGAATGACTCATTTCAAAATGTGCCTGAAAGCGCTTATGCAAAAAATAAATTTGCAGATTAAAACTCCACCGGGACATATCAGCATAAAAATCTCCCAGATATGGATTGTCATCCACTGATTCGTAATAAGGTGACCACCCTAGATTTGTTGATGTAATTTCAGTAAAGGTCGTTTTGCCTACACCAATATTACCGGCTAACCCCACAAATGGATTTTTTTTCAAACTTCAATTCCTTTCTAATATAATGGTGGATTTTCTGCCAAACGGACATTCTCTTTCTATTGATTAAATCTTCAAATCCGTTTATTATAATGATTTAACAGGATAATAACTTAAAACGAATAAGGGTGATATTTAGACTGAAGAATCTCATGCTCTTCCATTAATTCTAAATATTCATTTTCTAAAACGGTCATGTTTTCCAATGCTTTTTGAAGAATTTCATAATTATCAGCATAATCTGGATTTTGAGTGATAGCACGTTCAGATTCTAATTGTTCTTCAATTACAGTGAAACGTTTATCTAACCATTTAATACGGTTGCGGTTTTTCTTTTGTTCTAGGTAATCCAATTTTTTTTGGGAATGAAATTTTGTTTTCGTTTTTTTTGGTTTATCGGTTTCCTCTTTCTTTTTCTTCCATTCATAATACTGATAATTCCCTTCAAACAATCGAATTCCGCCACCGCCCACTTCACAGGTCAGATTGGTGATATTATTCAAAAAATGACGATCATGTGAAATGCATACGATGGAACCTGTAAATTGAATCAAGGCTCTTTCAACGATGTTTCGGGTAACCATATCCAAGTGGTTTGTGGGTTCGTCCAGCAAGAGTAAATGGGCTGGCTCGACCAACATCCGTGCTAAAGCAACCCGAGCTTTTTCCCCGCCGGACAGGACTTTTACCAATTTTTCAATTTCATCACCGGAAAATAAAAAACTGCCCATATAAGTGCGAATCTCTCTCTCGCTCCATCCTGAACTTACTTTTCCGATGGACTCATAAACCGTGTCATCCGGGTCCAATATTTCCAACTGATGCTGGGCATAATAGGCTTTGGTCACATTGGAACTGATGCGGATCGCTCCGCTTGTCACATCTTCTACTCCAGCCAACAATTTGAGCAAAGTCGATTTTCCTGCGCCGTTATGCCCCACCAGTCCGATCTTTTGCCCACGTTCCACGGACAGATTCATATCATTAAAAACTTCAATATCGCCATAATGTTTGCTCACATTTCGGCAGGATGCCACAATCAAAGGGGGTCGGCTTGGTTGGGGCAGAATCAGCTTCATGGCATTGTTTTGTTCTGTGGGCTTTTCGATTTTTTCCATTTTTTCAAGCATTTTTATGCGGCTTTGAACCTGGGTGGCCTTGGTATTCTTGGCCCTAAACCGTTCAATAAATCGTTCGGTATCTTTTATCTGCTTTTGCTGATTCCGATAGGCCGCCCGATGTTGTTCCTTTCGCAGTGCTTTTTCTTCTTTATAACTAGAATAATTCCCATGAAATAAGTTGATCTTTTTCATGTCAATTTCAAGAATCTGATTTACAGACCAATCTAAAAATGTGCGATCATGACTGATCATAACCAACCCACCTTTCCAACTGGATAAAAAAGATTCCAGCCAGATCGTTGCTTCCAAATCCAGGTGATTCGTAGGTTCATCGAGAAATAAGATATCCGGTTCCTGTAACAGTATTGTCGCCAGGGCAACGCGCATTCGCCAGCCGCCGCTAAACACATCCATGGTTTCTGAAAATTGTTCTTCCTTGAACCCAAGACCGCTCATAATTTTTTTTGCTTTGTCTTCCAAATTCCATCCATCCAAGGAATCAAAACGGTTCTGCATATTGCCCAGTTTGTCCATCAAAGTTGCGTTCTCCGGGTCTTGGGCGATTTGTTCGGTTATGGAAAGAATTTTCCCTTCCAGATCACCCACTTCAGGAAAAGCCGACAGCACTTCTTCCAGGATGGAGCGGTTGGTTTCAATCACGATATCTTGGGGAAGATATCCAATAGTCGTGGATTTTTCAATCTGCACATGTCCGGAATCCGGGGATTCTTTTTTCAGCATGATTCTAAGCAAAGTTGTCTTTCCGGAACCATTGGGCCCTACCAACCCCACACGCATGCCGCGCTTGATGGAAAAATTTACATGATTAAATAAGTCTCCATCCGGAAAGGATTTTGAGATGTTTTCAAGTCGAATCATTTATGGGTTTTATATATAAGAAGTCCGAGTTTTTTTATTAACTTTTCTTTAATAATTGGCCATCAACAGCTGAACCATGATTTTCAATAAGTAACACATTTTCAATTGTATTGATGAGATCGGTTTTTCCTTCAACCTGGACTTGGATATAATTGTTGGTATGCCCAAGAATTTTACCATTTTTCATGGTTTCAAATAATACCTGGCGAGTCTTCCCAATAAATTGTTCATGAAAATACCGTTGTTTTTTATCTGAAAGAATATGAAGCATTTTGCTGCGTTTTGCTCTCACTTCTTTGGGTACAACTGCATTTAGATCAATGGCGTCCGTATTGAGTCGCTCCGAATAAGTAAAAACATGGAGATAGGAAATATCCAATTCATTTAGAAAATGATACGTTTCTAAAAAATCTTCTTCCGTCTCTCCGGGGAAGCCCACAATGACATCTACACC
This sequence comes from Fidelibacterota bacterium, assembly GCA_022561485.1. Lineage (GTDB taxonomy): Bacteria > Fidelibacterota > Marinisomatia > Marinisomatales > TCS55 > JADFRD01. The sequence goes on from JADFRD010000018.1 coordinate 30,120, forward strand.
AATACAGGCATCCGGAATGGATTTTTTGATCTTTGCAACTCGATCTTTAAACAATCCCCGTTTATATCTTCGGCGCATGGCGCTTAAAATTTTATCCGAGCCCGATTGCAATGGGACATGAAAATGGGGCATGAATTTTTGAGAACCAGCACAAAATTCAATAATCTCATCGGTCAATAAATTGGGTTCAATAGAAGAAATGCGTATGCGGTCAATATCCTCTAATTTGTCCAATTGCTGAATGAGATGGAAAAATGTTTCTTCACTACCTTTACCAAAATCACCAATATTTATCCCTGTTAAAACAATTTCTCTGGCATCCGTTTTTTCCACTTCCCGGGCTGTTTTCATGGTATTGGCAATGGTATCACTTCTGTTGCCGCCTCGTGCCAGAGGGATGGTGCAAAATGAACATGTATAATCACAACCATCCTGGATTTTTAAGAATGATCTTGTCCGCTCACCGGATGAAAAAGAAGGTTTGAATGTATGAACATGGTCTATGTCAGACTGAATCACTTTGGCAGAACCATTGGTTTCCACAGTGGATAAATGGTTAAGTAAATTGAATTTTTCTTCAGCTCCAAGCACCAGATCCACACCATCAATGGCGGCAATATCCTTGGGCTTCAGCTGGGCATAACATCCGATCACAGCAATGGATGAAGATGGATTTCGCCTTTTGGCAGAGCGAATGAGTTTCCGTGCCTCTTTATCCGCATTTTCAGTAACAGAACACGTATTCAAAACGTAAATATCCGCTTCATCCCGGTAATCCACCTTTTCAAATCCATGACGAATAAAGTCACGGGAGATGGTGGCGGTCTCCGAGAAGTTTAGTTTACATCCCAATGTATGGAATGCGACGCGTTTAGTGGGTGTACTCATAAAATTTTAGGGGCGGAATTTAACGAATATACTATTAGAGGGCTTTGCAAAAGATAGTCGTATGAATCGGACTTGACTTAATCGGCATAGCCATTGAGTTAAGAACGATGGTGCTGATTTCCCAGTCCTAAAGTCAAGTCTCCTCCTTCGTCGGATTCTTAACTCAAGTCCTGTGGTAATTTTGATTACTTTCTTGCCAGCTCCTGTCCACCCCCTTTTATTTATTCCAATCAGGGCCTACGGGGAAGTTTTGGTTTGTGTATTTTTTGCAATTCATTTAAATTGATATTTATTGAGAGCTAATTAACCAATTTTATTAGGGTTTAAATACTATGTATCCAAGTGCACAGAAAGAAAATAAACATTTCCGCATTATCCTGGAAAATGCAGGTCTCTAATGTATTTATGTAAATTAGGCGAGTTAAATACAAGTTATAATTCAATGGCAGGTTAATAATTAGAACTGGATCTTTTCAATTTGAATCAGTAAATTATGTCAATGAAAATCACTAAAATATTCAACAAAAATTCGGATTTGGTTTATTATAATGGTGATTGTTTGGATTTGCTCACACAAATACCGGATGATTATTTTAAACTAATTGTCACCTCCCCCCCCTATAATATTGGCAAAGAATACGAAAAGAGAGAGCGTCTCGAAATCTATTTAGATTTTCAAAAACAAGTCATTCAGGAATCGGTTCGCACTCTTAAAAATAATGGAAGTATTTGTTGGCAAATTGGTAATTACGTTGAAAATGGTGAAATAAAACCATTGGACATTTTACTTTACCCATTTTTTGCTGATTTAGGTTTAAAACTTCGAAATAGAATTGTTTGGTATTTTGGGCACGGATTACATGCAAGTAAACGATTTTCAGGTCGTTATGAAGTCATTCTTTGGTTTACAAAATCTAACAAATATACATTTAATTTAGATCCTGTTAGGGTTCCACAAAAGTATCCAAACAAAAGACATTTTAAGGGTCCAAAAAAAGGGGAGCTGTCTGGAAATCCTCTTGGTAAAAATCCGAGTGATATTTGGGAAATCCCCAATGTCAAATCCAATCACATTGAAAAAACAATTCACCCTGCACAATTCCCAGTAGAACTAATTGAAAGATTGGTTTTATCTATGACAAATGAAGGTGATTGGACTTTTGACCCTTTCGCTGGTGTTGGGACTACTCAAATTGCATCGATCATTCATAATAGAAAGTCTGTTGGCGCAGAACTTGAAAAAAAATATTATGATGCAGCTATCGTAAGATTTAAAAAAGTAAAGAACAGTACTCTTCAAATCAGACCAATGGAAAGACCAGTTTACGACCCACTTAAAAATAATCATATTCCACCAAAAACCATTCAATATGAGACACCAACTCAAATGGCATTGCGAATAAAACATGAGAAGGAAAAATATGAAAGTCGTGTATGAATATTCCCATCTGGGTGGAAGTGAGATTTTACAAATTCGACATCCTAATATTGACAAAAATATTTACGATGTAATCGGCCAGATAAAATCTCGTAAAACCAAAATTAGCAAAGAAAAAACGATGGTGGGGAGAGCCCTTTATTCACCAAAGGATATGAATAATCAATTTAAAGTGGCTTTCAATAAATTGGATTTTCATGAGTTACGAGACCGTTATACAATCACTATTCCGAATAATGATATAGAAGTAAAGGGTGCATATAAACAAATTGATTTTGTAAAGAAAAAAGTATTGGTAGAAGTTCAATTTGGCAAATACGCGTTTATGTTTTATGATAT
>JADFRD010000088.1 GCA_022561485.1 Fidelibacterota bacterium
GATTATCAGCCACGATGTGCCTGGCTTTGTGTCTGGCGGTAGAAACAGGTAAGAGACGTTCGCAAAAAGACTAGAATTTTATTCGTATCCCACGGAATTTTATGCAAAATTTTAGAATATTTATTTTGGAAATTTAGGACAATGAAACCTGGAGATCTGGATCTGATCTGTATCGGTCGAGCTAGCGTGGATCTGTATGGTCAGCAGGTGGGTGGTCGTCTGGAGGACATGGGTAGCTTTGCCAAGTATGTAGGCGGGAGCCCTGCTAATACCGCTATAGGTACGGCTCGCCTGGGTTTGAAATCGGCCATGCTTACCAGGGTGGGCGATGAACATATGGGCCGTTTTATCCGGGAAACCCTGTGCGCCGAAGGCGTTGATACCCAGCAGGTGATCACTGACCCTGGTCGCCTGACTGCTCTGGTGATACTGGGGATCCAGGATGAGGAGCGCTTTCCGCTCATCTTTTACCGCGAAAACTGTGCTGATATGGCGCTGTGTGAGGATGACGTGAAGCCGGACTTTATTGCCCGCGCGCGCGCTGTACTGGTGTCTGGTACGCATTTGAGTACCCCCGGCGTGGCGGCGGCCAGCCACAAGGCGATGAAGCTCGCACGATCTCAGGATGCCAGGGTGGTATTGGATATCGACTACCGGCCTAACCTCTGGAACCTGGCGGGTCATGGTCACGGTGAATCCCGTTTTATTGCTGACCGGGACGTGAGTCAGCATCTGCAAAATTATCTCGGTGACTGCGACCTGATCGTCGGTACTGAAGAAGAATTTCATATTGCCGGAGGTAGCACCGACAATTTGGCTGCATTAAAAAATGTTCGTACGCAATCTTTGGCATTGCTGGTATTAAAGCGCGGTTCCCATGGCTGTGTTTTGTTTGCTAATGATATTCCAAATATAAAACCATCCAGTTGACCGAATGCTAGATAAAACCCAGGTTGTAAAATCCACTTTTTAATCATATTTGGATAGACATTAAGTTTAATATTATAAAATCGCGGTCCGGTGATTATACAAGAATATAACAGGGAATTATTCTTATCCATAAAAACGCCAATTGCTCCATCAACATCTGGCGGAAAACTAATATTTCATGTCTTTGGAGCCTTTTAATGATTCTCAAATGATTGCTAATTAGATGAATTTATTATTTCTTTTCTTATCTCATCCACCCAAGACAATCGTTTAGGTCTTGCGTTTCCGGCGTCTTTGCACTTGTTTGTTCTGGGGCAATTTGCACGCCGCGAGCATATAACCACCACCGGTTTCTGAAGGCCTTTTGCAATCCATTTGATATTGATAATCCCGGCAGCTGTTTGTATTGCATTTGCAACTTTTTCCGGCATCATAGCTTCGCCCTTAGCGAGTGTCGCATTATCTACTTCCTGCAATATTTCCTGTATATCAAAATTTTGAGATTCCAGCATGGGAATCAAATCAACTCCAACCGAAAGCACATGAGGGTTCCCGGCAGCATCTTTCGTCCGAACAGCATCGCAGGCATAGAGTCGTAAAACATGGTCATGTTTCAAAAGAGATATTTGCGCCGTTGGCTTTCGCATGGACGGTTCATTGACCGCGCGAAACAGCGCCCATTGTTCACAGGCGGGAACTCCGGCCTGCATACTCCCCCAAGGCAGGGGAATACCGTTGCCCCGATAAGCCACCCGCAACATCCCGGGCGGATAAATATCAAAATAGTGCCAATAGTTATAGTGCGATACCACTGTCATGCGGCGCATGATCACCGCCGGCGTCAATTCCAATTTTTGACCGGCTTCAATTTCGTAGCCGTGCCGCATAAGAAATCGCCGGAACGGTTGCCGCGGACACAATAAAGCGCCGGCAAAAAAGCTGCATTCAAAATCCCGCCAGGCGATGAGCATATCTTCCTGACTGACTTGACGAACGTGGGTGTCGGATGGCCTGGGAGATCCGCCCAATTCACCCCCGGTGGCATGCGACGACACTATCCCATCCCCGCCATGGAGCACTTTATGGGCAATATATAATGCCAATTCATATTTTAAGCGGTTGGGTTGAATTATTAATTGCCTGTTGATATAGATAATATTTGGACGATCAAAGAACGAACGAAACATTGTTTTTATTTGTGTCCCTGCGTCATTTTTAGTAATGAATGTGGAGTGGTCAAACCATTTTATTTTCAGATCATTCTTTTTGCATATTTGCATTAATCCTTCAACGCTGATGGGAAACTTTTTGCCGCCCACTTCGTCGGCTAATCGTTCCAAGTCCGGAAATTTGTTTCGATTTTGCTCTTGATATACGCGCAATAATGTATGAGCAAATTGACGGCCGGATATGCTTGCCATTGACAAAAGCTCCGGAATAGAACGTTCCAGCAGATCTTTTGAAAACAAGATACCCGGTTCCAGGGATATTCGGTTTTCCAGGTAATCAACAGGCTTCCCACTTCTCTCTTCCAATGAAACGCTGTCATCATGAAACCAGGAAACGTCTTTTTGAAATAACTCCGAGAGTAATTTTAACAGTTTTTTGGAGGGATTTCGCCTTCCGTTTTCAATCAAACTCAAATAGGGAATCGATGGCGCCGTTTCACTGTCCAACTGGTAACAACGATATGCCAGATCTTCCATCGTCATGGCATTTCTCTTGCGAAGCGCCCTTATTTTGGATCCCAAAAAATGGGCTTTCTTTTGAGCAATATTCATTACGCGTTTCATGGTTGTAAAATTTACATTGTAAAATATAATTTGTAAAGTTTTCTTTTATTCCTCTTTTATTCCTGATAGTTTATTCACACATTTTAACACAACCTAATATTTCAATGAAAATATATTCGCAAAAAAACACAGAAACATTCACTGCTTCCAGTCCGGAAGGTGTAACCGTTTTAGGGCAAATAAAGCCGGGGTATGAAGAAATCCTATCGTTTGATGCGTTAGAGTTTATTGCTGGGCTCCACCGCCGTTTTAATCAAACCAGAGTTGAGCTTTTAAACCATCGTCAAAAACGGCAGGAAGAAATAGACCATGGCGTGTTTCCTGATTTTCTGTCTGAAACAGAATCAATCCGAAAAAGCGACTGGTCGGTGTCTCCGATTCCGGAAGATTTGCAAGATCGCCGGGTTGAAATTACCGGGCCTGTGGAAAGAAAAATGATTATCAACGCCATGAATTCTCCTGTGAAGGTGTTTATGGCAGATTTTGAGGATTCCCATTCGCCCACATGGGATAATACAGTCCAGGGGCAAATCAACCTTCGGGATGCTGTGGACGGTACCATATCCTATTTCCATCCTGTAAAAAAGGTTCGGTACACACTAAATGAAAAAACAGCTACCCTTATGGTCCGCCCCCGGGGTTGGCATCTGTCTGAAAAACATGTTTTAGTGGATGATGAAGAAATCTCCGGCAGTTTGTTTGACTTCGGTCTTTTCTTTTTCCACAATGCCAAAAATCTCATCGCTAAAGGAACTGGACCTTATTTTTATCTCCCAAAATTAGAGAGCCATCTTGAAGCGCGATTGTGGAATGATGTATTCAAATACGCTCAAGACTGTTTGGGAATTCCCACGGGAACCATTAAAGCTACTGTATTAATTGAAACCATATTAGCCGCTTTCGAAATGGATGAAATATTATATGAGCTGCGGAAACATTCCGCCGGGCTTAATTGCGGACGATGGGATTACATCTTCAGTTTCATTAAAAAATTCAGACAACATAAAAATTTTGTATTGCCGGATCGGGCTGTTATAACCATGGACTGCCATTTCATGAAAAGCTATGTTGATCTCCTGGTTCAAACATGTCATAAACGCCAAATCCACGCCATGGGTGGAATGGCAGCCCAGATTCCTATCAAGGATGATCCGGAGGCTAATAAAGATGCTTTGGGAAAAGTCCGCCAAGATAAAGAAAGGGAAGCCCGCGCCGGTCATGACGGCACATGGATTGCTCACCCCGGACTGGCTGACATCGCTCTAAAAGCGTTTGATTCAGTCATGCCTCAAGCCAATCAAATAGATAATAAGCGTGAAAATGTACGTGTATCCGCTGAAGATCTTCTGACCGTTCCTTCCGGTGAAATCACTGAAAATGGATTTCGCCATAACATTCGCGTGGGAATACAATATCTTGCTGCATGGATGAACAGCAACGGCTGTGTTCCCCTTTATCACTTAATGGAAGATGCAGCTACGGCGGAAATATGCCGGTCACAGCTTTGGCAATGGATACGTCATGGCGCTGCGCTGAATAACGGGTCCAGAATTACATCAGAATTATTTTCACTCATACTCGAAGAAGAGTTGAAATTATTAAATAACCCAGATTTCAATCAGGCGGCGACTCTTTTTAAAGACATGGTTTTAAAGGAAGAGTTTGATGAATTCCTCACGTTGCCGGCCTATAAGTTTCTGAATTAATATAAGAGGGCTTTGCAAAACCTGATGTATGAAGAAAAAAGATGTAAAATTTGCTTGATTAAGGCAGGAAACGTAGTCAATAGCGGGGCTATGGACAAGTTTTCTAACGAAAAGCAGGCGAATTTTAGACTTTTTTGTTTGTGTAATAGGTTATGCAAAGCCCTCTAAAAGAAAAGGATATTTTGAGATGCATACTATTGAAGAAAACATACGTTCTTTATCCATTGAAGAAAGAGCCATTAAAAGAGAAAAATATATTTTAAGTCATGCAGTGGCTGGGGACGATATTCAGCATATTGCGAACCTTTGGGAAAATGATCCAAGATGGCAAAGCGTTTCCCGTCCTTATACTCCGGAAGAAGTACTCAGTCTCCGGGGTACACTAAAGGTATGGTATACGTATGCCCAGGCGGGAGCCGAAAGGTTATGGCATCTTTTACAGACAGAAGATTACATCATTGCATTGGGCGCAATGACAGGAAATCAAGCGGTGCAGCAGGTTGAAGCCGGTTTGCAAGCCATCTATCTCAGCGGGTGGCAGGTGGCTGCAGATGCCAACCTGGCCGGAGAAATGTATCCCGATCAAAGTTTATACCCAAGCAATAGTGTTCCGGCCGTCGTGAAAAGGATCAATAACGCTCTCCGCCGGGCAGACCAAATACAGGTTTTGGATGGCCGCCGAGACGGCCCCTATTGGTTCGCTCCTATTGTAGCCGATGCCGAAGCAGGATTCGGCGGACCCCTCAATGCCTTTGAACTGATGAGGGGAATGATTGACGCCGGCGCCGCCGGAGTTCATTTTGAAGATCAACTCGCTTCTGCAAAGAAATGCGGACATATGGGCGGGAAAGTTCTTGTGCCGACGCAGGAATTTATTACCAAACTCATTTCAGCCCGACTTGCGGCTGACATTGCCGGCGTATCCACAATACTCATTGCCCGTACGGATGCAGATGCTGCTAATCTGATCACCAGTAATATTGATGAAAGAGACTTGCCATTCATGACCGATGAGCCCCGGACTTCCGAAGGGTTTTATCGCATTAAAGGCGGTATTGACATGGCCATTGCCCGAGGCCTTGCTTACGCTCCCTATTCCGATATGATCTGGTGTGAAACGTCTCATCCTGATCTGGCGGAAGCCAAACAGTTTGCCGAAGCGATTAAGAAAGAGTATCCTGACAAATTATTAAGCTATAACTGTTCACCTTCTTTCAACTGGAAAAGTCATTTAGATGATGCGGCTATTGCCAAATTCCAACAGGAACTTGCTGCAATGGGATACAAATTTCAGTTTGTGACACTTGCGGGTTTTCATGCTCTGAATCTTGGCATGTTCGATCTTGCCAGCGGCTATAAAAGGGATGGGATGCTGGCGTATTCTAAATTTCAGGAACTGGAATTTGAACATGAACGGGCAAACGGCTATATGGCCACCACCCACCAGAAATTTGTCGGTACCGGTTATTTTGATCGTGTAATGAACTGCATAACCGGTGGAGAAAGTTCGGTAGCGGCATTGTCCGGATCTACGGAAGAAGCCCAGTTTACAAACAATGAAGTCCGCCAAAAATAATCTGACGAACTAAACAAATGTATTTATATCATCAAACGGCTTTTTGCTAATGAAGAGCGTTTTTTCTAGCAGACAATTCTATTTATGGAGTAAAATATTATTCTATTTTCCCGTGCCACATCCAACGACAGAATGCAGCGGCGGTAACAGCTGTTTACTGGCTTTATTTGTAAGACAGAATAGGCCTATGTTGTCCACTTTAGAGAAAGCTTGCGATGTGAAATAACACAATCTCTTAAGTACAAGTTGATAAGATTCTGATAAGGAACACCAGAATCCTCTGATAGTTTCTTAAAGTAGTCAATTGTTTCTATCTCTATACGAATGGTTATTTGTCTCTTTAGCGACTTTACATAAGGATTATTTTGGGCTTGCGAAAAATCGTATTCTTTTCTCATGGTAAATTTTCCTTGTATTGGTTTTGTTCTTTTTTTGTTGCTTTTCGAGCCGAGATAATTCTAATGATGGTATCGTTTTTCTGATAACAATGACACACCAGCAAGATGTGAAGTAAAGAACTTAAACCGAGAAGAATGAAACGATTCTCTTCAATTGAATGATCGGGGTCATAATTATATTATACCTACATTGTAATTATGGGTCAAGTACTTTATTAGAGAAGAAATATTTTGCTTATCTAGCGCTCGTGGTGTGGGTTAAAAAAACCAACCGCCTGTGAAAATCTATTTACTCGCCCTCAGAATACTGAATGAAAATTATAATCGGAATGACCGCTGTTGGCTTAACGGAGAAACTCGCCGAATTTTATGGAACATTGCTCAAAAAAAATCCGATGATACGACCTATTATGCCCCTACGTTCCATATTCACAATTTGAAGGCGAGCCCAACTTTGTAGGACCTCCGGTTCTTCTGCATGGTGTCAATATATTCATTGCCCAAGGGGAAGTATTGATGCACTTCTCCTCGGATATACATAGATCCAACTAGATGGTAATCTGCATTAATTCCAAATTCAAAAGTGTTTGAATTGAGATTGTGAGATTGCCCAAGTTTCCCATCATACCCATAGCCACCAACATAGTCCACGGAAATAAAGTGATGAGCAATTCCTGCGAAAACGCCAGTTGGCAGTAGCGAGTTCCGGGCAATATTATCTGGAAGAAAGTTAATACGGATTCCCACAACGCGGGTTTTGTATGAATATGTGACCATGTCTGCAACTGGCAGTACTTGATCAATACCGTCATCCCAAAATCCCAAATAGGCAGTCCATTGAAAATAAGAAGTGAAGAAATCGCCACCGGCCTGGAACTCGGGGTAAAAAGCATACTGATACTTTGAATATATGAAACCGTCTGGAAAAAAGGTTCTTATTGTACCAACATTTACGGACAAAGTGTTCAGTTTAAGTTGGGCAAACGATTGAGATGCTGACATTATCAATGCAAATGTCAGGAGAGTCCTTAGTGTTTTCATTAGAGATTTCTCAAGAATCTGTTTGTCGTATAACGGGTATTTTTCTATGTATAATAAATTCAATATAGTTAGTATAGTGTATTAACATATTCCAAAGGTGAAATTATGAAATTTCATGACCAGCCTCAACCAAAAAATTTTCCTGATTCCGCAAAAGCATGGACTCCATCCGCCTCTGTTTAAAATCCATGATTCAACAGATTAAAGCCAAAAGTCTATCGGTTTAGAGAAAAAATTTTCAATTGTAATTCCCTGATTTCCAATCAGTAATATTTTGCTTGGGTTAAAAAGTTTTGAAAAAGATTCCAAGCCAACAATACTGGAACCCGTTAAACCACTTTTGACTTCCATAGCAACCAATGATTGATTTTGTTTAATAACAAAGTCCACTTCCTTGTTAATGTGTCTCCAATAATATATTTCCAAATTATTTTGCGTTGCATTGTTTATGAGATGTGCCCCTACGGCGCTTTCCACCAATCTTCCCCAGAAAACAGAATCCTTTTTTGCTGAATAATAATCAAAATTTGATACAGCGGTCATTAAACCGGTATTCAGGACATTCAATTTCGGGCTTGAGGCTCGCCTGCGAACCCGCTCACCGGCATATTTTTTAATTTCCGTTACCATACCTGCCCCGGAAAGCAATTGTAAATAATGAGCCAATGTTGTTGTATTTCCTGCGTCATGTAACTGACCGAGCATTTTAGTGTACGACAAAATTTGACCGGAATATTCACAGCCAAGGAAGAATAACCTGCGCAATAAAGCAGGCTTATCTATCCGATTCATTAATAAAATATCTCTGGAGATGGTTGTTTCGATCAAGGCATCATTGATATAACTCTTCCATCTTTGATGATCATGGATGAATTCTGCCGCCCCTGGATAGCCACCGAAAAAGATGTATTCATCCAGAGAAAAACCAAAGGCATCTTTCATTTCAGAAAAAGACCAATGGGGGACCGGAATGATTTCAAAACGCCCCGCCAAGCTTTCGGTTAATCCCCGTTGAATCAGGAGAGGCGCAGAGCCGAGCAAGACGACCTTTAATGCAATTTTATTCATTGTGTCTTCATCCCACAGGCTTTTAATGGTATTTGACCAATTCGGTAATTTTTGAATTTCATCCAAGACCAAAATTGCAGACCGGTTTTGAGAGTTTTTAATTAATAACCTTGCCACCTCCCATTGCTGCTCTAACCAAATCTCATTTTGTAAAGATGGTTGGTCTGCAGAAACATAATGCGTCGGAATGGTTAATCCGTCTAATACCTGATGTACAAGTGTTGTTTTTCCTGTTTGGCGCGGACCAGCAAGAACTTGAATGAACTTTCGCTGTTCTTTCAGGCGCGATAGAAGTTGTCTATAGATTTTCCTTTTATACATTTTGCTCAATACATTGAGTAAATTAACTCAATACGTTGAGTAAATGTACCGCGCGGCATTTCTAAATACAAGTAATTTGGAACAAATGGCATCGTTTTTCTGATAACAATGACACACCAGCAAAAATTCGACATTCAGAGTTTAAACCATCTCACAAATTTCACTAAAGGGCTTTTTGCTGATCACGGGTACTTCTGCGTCTTCTGCCGGATAGCCAACAGGGATCAATAAATAAGCCCGTTCGTTTTCAGGACGTTTCAATATTTCCTCCAGGAATTTCATGGGACTCG
>JADFRD010000089.1 GCA_022561485.1 Fidelibacterota bacterium
AACATATCAAATACTTTTATAGTTACGTAAGTTTGTTCAAATAAATCATATCTGATGGTTGTTTCCGAGTTAAAAGGATTCGGGTAATTCGAAAAAACTGTGAATCGATCTGCTTGATCATTGGAATTGCTGGAGTATATGCTAAGATAAAATTCGATAGGATCCCCCGGCGTCAGGTCTTTCCCGACTAGACCCGAATAATCGGGGTTATAGCGGAAGCACCGAAAAACGTCATTGTGATGAATGTCCTCTCCCTGATTTAGCGGTCCGCTGCTGCTTACCGGATTGATATATTTCCAGACGATTTGACCCGCGGGTGTAACTTCCAAAAACTCACCACCTACACCTTGGCATATCAGCGTATTGCCATTAGGCAGGCGGTGAGCTCCCGAAAACTTAAAAGCGTATAAATCGGTTGGGACCGGTGAAGTATAATTCCATGTTTCGCCCAGTGGACCAAAGGCCGAATTGGGTAACAGTGAATAATTGCCCAAACTGTCCACCGGAGGAATAATTTCACCGATAGTCGAATAAGCCCCTTGAGGTCGGCCCAGCCCGTTATTGAAATACATGATATTGCCTGAACCGGGAAAGTCATCTTCAATCCAGCGCGCGTCGTGCTGGCCATATAAAATTCGGTCAGTCGAATCACCTGCACCGTAGCTGGCTGGATTACCCCAGCGATATAAAAGATCTCCACCCTTGTTACTATTACCTCCGGTGTCACCGGCCGCTTCGACTGTGGTTGTGCTATGGTCAATTACCCAGAGTTCATTAAATGTCCTGCAACTAATTATAATCTGATCCAACTCTTCATTGTAATCGATTGAATTTGGGTGTATCCAGTTTACTTTATTGTCAACTGAAAAATTTAAATTTATTAGTTCAGGGTGTTCGGAGACAACACCATAATTCGGTTTTGCAGCATCGTGGTTCTGGATCAGATGATCCCAGGCAAACCATTCCCAAACAATCTCACCGGCACCGGTATCCGAGGGCGCAATCTCTATGATTCTCAGACTATTCAGTCCATTCCCAAGTAAGAGTGTATTCCGACCCTCATCTTCAGCCTCCTGGTCGGTTTTAGCATCCGTGGTAATCATTAAAACATTACCATTAGGCATTGGCTCAATATCATGGTGCTGGGACCCGTAAACATATTCCCAGATTACACTGTCCTCCCAACTGATTACCTGAAAGCCTCCGGTACCACCATCAGGATCGGGCAAGTGTGTAGCCCGCAACAGGGTACCATCCTCCAGTAAATATACTACAGCCGAAGGATTATAACTGCTTTCCCACATATTGACCAATCGACCTTCAATATCAATGAGGTAGGTATTACCGAATAATTTAGGCGCAAAAAGTGTATAGCCATTGAAGGCGGCTGTATCATTAATAACTAATCCCATGGATGGCTCCTGCGCCAGACTCCATTGTACAACCAGAGATAAAAGGATTAATTTTCTATTATATAATAATGTTCTCAATGTGTTAGATATTAAACAAAGGTTATCGATTGATACAATAACATATTCAATTTTGCTGTATTTCCTTTAATTAGCAAATTCGTTTAAAATTATGAACTAAGTAGTTGAGTAGTGAATGATAACCAGTTAAACTTTGGTTACGGTTTTCGTTTACGATGCAAGTATTGGTAACGGTATTAGTTTTTTTTGGTTTCCGGCTGCTTGACACTACCACGTCAAGGCAGATGGGTACTATCTAACCAGTTACCGTTCTACCAGCTACCCTGCCTACGCCAAGGTTACGGTAGGCAACCAATCACTTCTTTTTCTTATCGATAAGTTTTTTCACTGCCATGGCTTACCAAAGAAAAACTTTGCGGAAGCTGAAGATAAACCGGATAGTTCCTTTTCAAAAAATATTGCGTCAATGGAACAAGAACTTCCGCAAAGATTTATTTTCCTTTTTATACATGAAGGTTGCACGGATTGTTTAAAGAATGGCATATTAAAATTATTTCCCTGTACTACCAAATCCCCCAGTTCCCCGCGTGGTTTCCGTTAAGTCATCCACAATTTCAATATGGATGGGTGAACCATTCATGGCGACTAATTGAAATAATCGTTGTCCCGGTTCAACGGTATAATTTATTTTTTTTATATTATCCACAGCAGCTATGATTTCTCCCCTGTATCCGCCATCAATGAGACCGATGGAATTACACAGCCGTAGAGGTGTTTTTGCAATACTGGAACGAGGCATTAATAAATATGGTCTGCCCTCGGCAGGTTCGCAGGCAATTTGCAAATGGATGAATGCTGTTTCGCCCGCGTTGATGGTTTGTTTATCGATGACGAATAAATCAATACCGGCGTCACCATCATGAAAATGACCGTGATTTTTGTACAGTTCCCGGGCAGTTGTGTTGAAAGGTTTTATCTTTAGATGCATAAAATACTTAAATGATTGGATGATTGGATGATTGGATAAATGGACGGATGGGTGTTCTGGGTTTGGTTTTGTTTGTCGCATTGAAAAAATTCATTGAAAGGTTCGAGGAATTATGAGGATAAGAATGAATTACTGTTTGAACCGCCCTAAGCGGTGAGTTTAATTCATTCCCGAAGAATGCAGTAGAACCTTTGAATTTTCTCACAGCGACTGTTTCTTTTGCAGCCGTTTTCTTTGCGTCAAAGAAAATGGCGAAAATAACTGGTGAGCAGTAAACGAAAAATGATTGCAAGAGATCTGTAAATGGATGAATGCTTTCTCCCCTGCCTTTATAGTTTGCTCATTTATGATAAATAAATCAATACCGGCGTCACCATCATGAAAATGACCGTGATTTTTGTACAGTTCCCGGGCAGTTGTGTTGAAAGGTTTAATCTTTAGATGCATAAAATTTTTAAATGATAAGATGATTGATTGATTGATTGATTGATTGATTGATTGATTGATTGATTGGTTGGTTGGTTGATTGAATTCTTCATGAAATATACGAGAGTCAATAATTGTTTATGATTGATTTTAACATTTCAATATGTCTTGGATTCGAACCGCAGCAAGCGCCTATCACAGCTGGACTTTGATCTAAATATAATGATATACTGTCTCCAAATTTAGAATCATTTATGATATCAAAATAATCATTATCAAAGTCCGTTTTACCCAAGTTAGGATATACACCCCATTCCTCTGTCCATAAAGACAAAAATGGTTCCAAAGCGTTGTTAGTTGTCTCAATTTTATTACAGTTCAGTAATAAACAGGATATTGAAAATTCTTTAATCATATTCACACAGTCTTCTAATGAATGACCATCGAGGATATGTTCGCTATCTTTTAAAATCAAACTAACCCATCGATCTTTGTTAACATTCCGGCTGGACTCGAGTGCAATGGTTATTTCTTCGAGATTTCCCATGGTTTCAAATAACAATAGATCAACTCCGGTTTCCGTAAACCACTCAATCAATTCCCCATACGTATCTTCAGCAGAGTTTTTCCCCGGATAAAGATTGGGGGAATAACAATCCTCTACTGCTGTGATAGATCCTGCAATGATCGTGTTTTCATGGGCTGCTTTACGGGCAAGATCAACGGCAGACATTAAACTGTCCCGTGCCTGGTCTTTAGCTTTTCTCTGTGAATAGCCGGCTTTTCGATATGTGTACGTGGTCGAACGAAATGTATTAGTCGTAAGAATATCAGCGCCTGCGGAAACATAGTTTTGATGAATTTTCAAAACAACTTCCGGATTTGTTAAGTTGGTGTCAGCAGACCAAATCGGAAGTGGTATATTTATTCCACGATGAACTAATTCAGTGCCCATGGCACCATCTAATATCAGTGGTTTTTTACCAGCCAATTTATTCACTTTATTCATTCCCCGAAAAAATCAGGTGTTTGTATCCCGATACATGTCCGCCTCTGGAGGACATGTATGAGCTTACCATTACGATAAATAACAAAAATTTTCAACATCAGCCACGTTAATATTAGAATAATGGAGTGATGGAATGTTGGATTGTTGTAAAATTCCATTGTTTGGATTATTGAGTTGGACAAAAGAACCATCACCACTAATCCACGATGCCAATATTCCATTTATCCAAATTTAATAACATTTTTTTGTTTTTCAAATTTTCTGCCAAAATAGTATAAAGATATACTTGCCAGGAAAAGCATAACCCCAATGACCGATTCGACAGGTTTTTCCTTAAATGTATAAAAAAGAATCCAGAAGTTTACCATAAGAAATAGAATGGGCGTCCATGGGTATCCCCATACTTTATATGGGCGGGGCAAATCCGGTTCACGTTTTCGTAAAACAAATACAGCAAATACTGTTGCGGAATTTGTTAAAATCAGAGTAATACCCGTATACATTAAAACCTGCTCAAAAGAAGATGTAAAAATAAACACCAGGCAAATAACCAATTGAAATATGAATGCATAAATCGGAATCTCCTGTTTGTTCTGTTTTGCCAATAATCCAATATAGCTATGGTCCTCCCCCATTGTCTGCATGATTCGAGGGCCAATAAATATATAGCTGCTCACGGTTGAAAGGAGCAAAATAGAAATCCCTACCCCAATAATTCCAGCGCCCGTTTCACCAAAAACCCTGATGCCTGAAATATAACCGATTTCAATTTTTCCTGCCATGTCAGTCATGGGAGTTGTATAGAGAAAAATATAATTTAAAAGTATATAAAGCACCATTACAAAAGAGGTAGCCAAGAGTAATGAACGAGGCAAATCCCGTTGAGGATTTTTTACTTCACCGGCAAAATAGATGGTTGTATTCCATCCTGTATAGGCATAATACACCCATACAAGACTCACGGCAAATCCCGAGCTCATTATCAATTTTATATCCCCAGGTTTTGGTAAAATTGAAATAACCTGATGGTTGTTCACCATAAAACCTGCAAAGATGAATATAAGGATAAGCCCGACCTTTACCGCCGTAGACCAGCCCTGAAAAAATGTTCCCCATTTTAGGCTAAATGCGTGCAGAATGTGAAAAAAAAGAATTATGAAAAATGCAACCCACATGGGTTCAAATGATGGGAAAACTGCTGCCAAATAATTGCCCAATGCTATTGCTGCCAAAACAGCCGGAGCTGAAAATCCCACCGTTGCAGATACGAAACCACCTGCAAAACCAATCGATGGATGAATAATACGGCTTAATAAATGATATTCTCCCCCGGACCTTGGCAAAGCAGCTCCCAGTTCACTATATGAAAGGGCACCACATAATGCAACTACCCCTCCAATAATCCACAGCATAAGAAGTGGAAAAACAGACTGAATATCATTTAACTGGAAACCAAGACTGGTAAAAACACCGGTTCCAATCATGGATGCAACAACAAATGACGATGCCGTCCACATGGATATGTGGCGCTTATGAGGTCGACCAGCCCTCATGATTGTGAATTAACCAGAGCGGTAGAGATTGAAAGCCAGCAGCAGCCAGCTGATAATGAATGCGATTCCTCCAATTGGTGTAATCGCTCCCAGCCAACGGATTCCACTCAAAACCAATACATAAAGACTTCCTGAAAATATTAAAATACCGCCCATCATTAAATATGCAGGGATTTGAATCGATTTAACTGGAAAATGAAATCCAAGCAGTCCAATAAGAATTAATCCCAATGCATGGTACATGTGATATTTGACTGCTGTATCAAAAATGGTTAAATTTTCCGGCGAAACCTTTGCTTTAAGTGCATGGGCGCCAAAAGCACCTAACATGACAGCGAGTCCTGCCAGCAGCGCTCCGGTCATTATGATCGATTTCATTTCGGAACCTATTTTTGAACGATTGTTCGTATGGGAAATGGAATTTCAATGCCTTCATCATTAAACCGTTTGTGGAGACGTTTGATAAATTCATGTTTAATGGAATGGTGATCGCCATACTTGACGGCGCGCATGTAAACAGTAAAGTCAATACTCGAATCCCCAAACTGCTGGAAGCGTACAATGGGTTCATAATCCTTTTTGGCAGTATCCAAATCCTTAATAATATCTTTGGCAACTTCCAATGTTACTTTTTCCACGTGATCTAAATTGCTGTCATAGGCCACACCGGCGGTAATTTTGACTGAATAGCTGCTATCAATTGCATCATAGTTTTTTGTAATTGCATTGGATAATTTTGAATTGGGAATCGTGATTAAATTGTTTGTCCGCTCCTTTAGGGATGTATTACGCCAGGTAATATTGGTAACGTAGCCCATTTCTCCTGAATCCAATTCAACAAAATCACCAACTCGAATCTTTTCTGAAAGAAGAATGTGGAGTCCTGCAAAAAAATCTGATAATGTATCCTTCAAGGCCAGAGATATTGCAAGGCCGCCTACGCCCAATGCAGTCAAAAATGGCGTAATCGATAACCCAAAAGACTGCAAAATAATCATAATACCAATGGCGATTATCGTCCCTCGGGCAAGATTTGTAAAAATTGCAGTCGAAGGAAAACCTGTTCCCTGCTTCATTGACCAAGCGTTCAGTAAACCAATAGCCATAGAAGAACTAGCCAATGTAACAGATAGAATCAGGAGAGCCAGCGCCAGTTTGGCTACATAGATATTATAAGGTAAGCCTACCTGTAGACTGCTTGCAGAAAGATAAACAGCGCCAAGAAAAAACCAATACGTAACATGTTTTTCAACAGCCGCAAACACGACATCATCGCCTTTCCAAGAGGTTTTGTCTGTGATTTTTTTAAAGCGGCTGCGGATGAAGTATTTAAATATCAAACCGGCAAAAATACCAATAGCTAACGTAATCGCCGGCGGACCCCAAATTGTGTAGATTTCTTGTAATTGTTCTTTCATAAGGCAGGAAAATTACAAACTTTAAGAGACCTTTGAAAAACCTATTACACAAATCAAAAAGTATAAAATTCGTATGCTTTTCGTTGGAAAACTAATTAATAGCTGTGCTATTAATTGCATTTCCCGCCTTAATCAGACAAATTTTATCTCTTTTTTCTTCACACTCTAGGTTTTGTAAAGGTCTCTATTATTTTAATTCTCATCTTCTTCTATTTGAATAATTGTTTCTAGAAGACTGCCTGGGAAAAGTATATCTTTAAATTCATTATTTTCATCTGTTTGTCGGTTAAATACGTGTTGTCCTTTATAATAAAGAGAAAGACTTCTTAAAGAATGATCTTCGCTGAAATGCTGTGATAGTCCATGGAGTTTATCATTTTTATAGGATTGTTCCGTTTTGAGATTTCCTGACGGATATATTTCATTGACTGCACGGATACCTGATTTGAATTCATCCTCTGTAATATCCAAACCGAGCTTATTCCAGTTTCTCTGAAAAACAACATTCCTATATTCGAATATTTGAATTTGCTTGAGGAAACCGTTATCATGATAATCGAACCGGCATTTGACTTGATTCAGATAATAATATTCTTCTGAAGTGATGATTCCGGTGGGACTATAATAACGCATTACACCGTGAATTGCCCCATCCTTATATGTCGTAATACTTGAATATACACCATGGTTGAACCAACGAAAATAGGTACCAACCAGTTTTTCATTTTTATAGGTGCCTTTCTGTTTTTTAAACCCGTTTTCATTCCAATCCGTAAATGGGCCGTTTTTGATACCATTTGAATATGTGTATAGTGATTTGAAACGGCCGTTTGGATAATAGTTAATTTTCTCTCCATGCAATTTGCCATTAGCATACACTAGGCTGCTTTTTAATTCACCGTTCTTATGGAAAAACAACTCTTTCACTTTTAAATAATAATTAGTTATCTCGCCCACTAGATTTACGTTAACATGAGACATTTTACTTTTCGTTTCGTTACTTCCATAAAAAATCTGCACTGGACCATTTAGCGCTCCATTGACAAACATTTTAGTTGAATCCAATTCACCCTTAAAGGAATACCAATTCCACTTCCCTGCTTTGATATTATTTGCATACTGTCCAATGACCGCTTTTTCTCCATTCACATGCCAGATTTTATATTTTCCGGAGTATTCATTTTTTGAATATTGAATCAGGGAATCCAATCCTTTTTCTTCCCTATACCATTTCCATTCACCATTTTTAAGATCATGGATATATTCACCGGTTATGGTTTTTTTTCCTTTTTCATTCCAGATAGAAATTGGCCCATTTTTGATACCGTTTGAAAAGGTAACCATCCTTTCCTTTTTGCCATTTTCTTGAAACCACGTCCATTTTCCATTGGGAATATCATTGATGTATTCTGCTATAATCGTCTTTTTACCTTGAGCATTGTAATGTATTGATGCACCGTTTTTTTTATGATTTTCATAAACATCCACTGATTTTTTCTCACCATTTTCATGATAGATAATTGTTTTGCCTGATAGCATTCCACGATTAAATGAAATTACTGAATCCGGATTACCATCAGCACCAAACCACTCCCATTTTCCCTGCTTTCGCCCATCAGCATTTTTTCCCTTTACGATAATTTTGTTATCGATTGAATAGGCAATATATTTTCCGTGAGGATCATTATCTTTAATCTCTGTGGATGATTGTAATTGACCGGTGGGATAAAAAGTCTTTAATTCAATGGTTAAAGAATCTTTTACACCACCCTGTTTTTTGATTTTCACCATGGCGACCGTTTTTTCCTGTTTATTTTCATAGCGGTCAATAACAACTGCCACCGGCGCGCAGCCGGAAAAATAGAGTGCAATGAAAATGACAATGATGCGATTCATTGGCAGAATCTAAACAATAACCCTAAATCCTATAAAGGATAAGGTTGAGGTTAAGGTTGAGGAGGTGTTACCTTTGTTTTGTTACCGATCACCAGTTACCAATCCACCATTAACCAGATACCAATTACCCCGCCACGCCACGGCCATGCCGAAGGTAGACAAGCGCGCAGGCACGGCGGTCAGCCGCTCGCCTGTCCCATCATCCATCTTCCATCAAACATCATCCATCGATGAAGACCAGTCGATAATTGAATTCACCAATTCTTCAATACGGTCTTTTATTTTTTCATCCTTCAATTCCCGACCGTCAAAGGCATCACCGGTGGTATAAACAAAACGGGGTATTATTCTACAGCGGAAATCTAACATCAGACTATTGACAAAAGG
>JADFRD010000090.1 GCA_022561485.1 Fidelibacterota bacterium
CAATAGTTATATAGAATGATACTACATATAAATGTACTGCAATGCGAAGACATATATATCCCGTAAGCATATACAATATAGATGGAAGAATCTAATCTAGATAAATTAGTTGAGAACGTAGAGGTTTTGACTACTGATATTAATAAGGTTAATTTTGAGATAGAGGGCCTCCGGGAAGATTATGATAGAATGGAGAACAAACAACCATTTAAAAAGATTGAACCTTTAAAGTAAAATATGACATAGAAACAAAATAATAATCATGGCTCACGGCACAATCAAATCCAGTTATTCCAAGTTAGCAAAAAGATTCGCTCCACAGCTCGTCGTTGCTCGTGCAACTAACGGCCAGGTAGTGGCTGGCAAAGGAAATCGATGACCAAGGCGTTCACATTCGGCGGGGCACGGTTCACCATTCGCACAGCGGGAGTTTTTTTCCTGGCCTCAGCTGTGTTTGAGGCACTGTCCGTATCTTCCGCGGTTCCGTTATTCGGGGATGTTCGCGGTGGAGTGGTGGCGGTTGTTTACCATCTGCTGTTCGTCGGCCTGTTTCTTGGGATGGGAGTTGGCCTGTGGGCCGGGACGTCCTGGGGTTTGCGGTTTATGTTTATCGGAACCATTTTCTATACATTTGACAGGATTCTTTACCTGCTGGATGACTCTGCAAGAGCGGCCGAAGCCACAAGTACGCTGGACAAATACGGAGCGCTATTGGACATGGAAGGTCAGAGTTTAGTTACGCAGGTAATGGATATAGCCACCCTGCTGCCTCTCCTATCTTGGTGGGGATTCTTGATATATCTCTATTTTAAACGGGACTACTTCGATTCTTCGGCGAGCTGATCCAAGAACGGGCTGGGCGGGGTTTTCTAACATCCACCAAACCTGGCAAGCGTACAGTATAAATTTCGATAAACAAAACATAAAGAATTAACATGAGTAACATAATTCAATTCCAAAACCTGGGCACAAAACAAAACTAGGTCGGTGGCGGCTTTCATGATTCATCCTCCGGAAAAACCATTCCGTAATATCTCCCTATTTTAACAAGGATATTGCCATTATTCCTGATTCGAATGGCGCTGACTTAGCCCAGGCAGTGAAAAAAGCAAAAACAGCATTTCCGGCTTGGGCGTCAACAAATATCCGCGGATCGCTTTAATTCATCATCTATGATGGAACCCCATAGCTTTTACATTTAAAGGATTTTGTTAACATAGTTTATTCCATTAACGAACGGATATCCATGATAAAAAGGGATAAGCTCCGGTCCCCCGGTTTGGCATTTCGGCTGGACGAAAACAATAATGAGTTTCCGTCCGGTGATAATACCGGGAAGCCGTCGAAGGCATCATGGTTTGTCAGGCGGGTTTGATTTCCAGTCTCAATATTCATCAAATAAATTTCAAAATTATGGGGCGGCAGCATTTTGACAAACACAAAATGTGTTCCATCGGGACCCGGGTGCGGTGCCCAGTTTGTTTCGTCGTCTTCGAACGTGATTTGTTTTAATCCTGATCCATCATGGTTTATGGTGAATATGGTCATGGGGATTCTGCGCGCATCGTCATATTCCTTTTTCCAGGCTCGATAGAGAATGGTTTTGCTGTCCGGTAAATAAAATGAACCTCCTTCCTGCCAATCTTCTGTGAAGGTAATCTGGTGTTCGCCAGTCCCATCTGATTTCATTTTCCAAAGATCCATCTTGCCGTCAATTTGACGGGTAAATAAAATCCATTCCCCATCAGGAGAAACAGACACTTCTGCGTCATAATACTTATTATGTGTTAGCCGAACGACATTTTTTCCGTTGAGATCACTGGTGTACAATTCAGCGCCTTTGGGATAATCAGTAGGGCGGGACCAATCACCTACCGGCATGTCCGGATAGTCCCTTGTCGACGTCCAAATGAGTTTATCTCCGGACGGGAAATAATATGAACATGCATCTTCTCCTTGATGATTTATTCTACGAATATCTGTCCCATCTATGTTGGCTGTATACACATGATGAACCTTATCATCCTCGGAAACTTTCGCATTGCAAATAAACCTTTTTCCATCAGGCGAATAATAAGCCTCCGCTGCGTTCGGGAGGTTGGGTATTGGTTGTACTGGAAGTTCTTTCGCCATTTCTTCTTTTGCTTGTATCGGAGCAGCTGTTTCATGTGAAGGGGCGGTTGTTTTGCAGCCGTAAAATAAAAATAATCCGATTGCAATTATTCCTATCGATCTATGCATTAATGTCATTTCCTTTTTCGATATTATTGAATGCTTCCTTTCAAAGATGATTCTGTGGCTTTCTATTTGTCTTTTCCCACCACAAATGGAAACAAAAAATAAATAAACAATGCTTATTAAATATTGTATCATTATAAGAAATCATCTCATGATAACGATCTGAATTATGATTGACTCATACCTACAAACGCACCGGTAAAATAAGCAATGACCCAGAAAACATAAGCGAACTGATAATAATAATATAATTTACCTGTCAAGGGACTGCCTTTTTGATGGGACTTAATGGAATTCCAACTCAATAAAACGATGCTGATCATTATTAAAATTCCTGCCAATCCAATTAAACCATGAGGTGTTGTAATGGGTTGAGTAGATCCAATTGCCATACAACTGACAGCGATCACTTCAGAAACAAGACCAGTGGTCAGCAGCAAAACAATCTTTTTCGTAATGAATTGCTTTTTCAATGCTGAAATCATACCCAGAGAATATAGGATAAGAGAGAGTGTAATCGTTCCTGTCCCAACAAGAATAATCGGCTTCATATTGATACTCCTTGAAAATAAACGGAAAGAAATTAACCCAATTAAGTTTAGTCTTCATCCGGTTAATGATGGTGTCATTTCTGCGTCCTGAATATCGTAAAACAATTCCAATTAAAAATAGAATCTTTTATTAGTCATCTATGCATATTCATTTTTAAATTATACGGCTTATAACTTATAAAGTAAGTTAAAAAGCTCATTTATTAACAACTATGAGGAAATCATGCAAGACGGTACAGTAAAGTTCTTTAATAGAAATAAGAACTACGGTTTTATTTCCGGTGATGACGGTAAAGACTATTTTGTTCACTCCAGTGGTATAGCCCCAGGGATTTATATCAAGGATGGTGACAAAGTGTCTTTTGAAGTCGTCGAAGGTGAAAAAGGACCGAAAGCTGAAAACGTTGAGATTATAGACTAGTCTATTTCACATCTGTTATAATTCAGTGGAAAGCCTCCTCGCGAAATGCAGAGGGGGCTTTTTTTATATAAAAATCAAAAAAAGGAAAAGTCGAAGAACGTTAGTTTAATATAATTCTGTCGTCAATATAGACAATTTGCAATTTCTGCAGCATTAAGGGCGATTTAAGATCTTTTCGTTTAACAGTTTTTTTGATAAAATCAGCAACAAGCATATCCAACAAATAGTAATTTGGATGCTCCAAATACTCTTCAAAAATTCCGATACCCATACGCCTGCGTTTCTTTAGATCATCCCACACTTTACCATAATATTTTTCGTATGCAACACTTAATGGTGGTTTGGCAAAAGCTGAAAATCTGTCATATTCATCAATAAGCCATAGTTCTTCATCGTTAGGATCATACATATTATCCTTGATCATTTTATTAATCAACGTCTCAACTTTGGGCTTACTGCCTGTATATTTCTTTTCTTTAGTCATATTTTTATATTTCGTTCATTGAATATTAGTCGACATAATAATAAGAATAATTATAAACTCCAATACCCGATTGACTCTATTGCCCTTTTTTATTTTAGGGGCTACATTCTTCCTACTAACCAGAGGTTAATTTCATGACAGAAAAGCATAAAATTGAAACAAAATTGATTCATGCAGGTGAACCAAAGGAAAAATACGGTGGCGCTGTGAATATGCCCATTTTTCAATCTTCAACATATGAATACACGGGTCAAAGTGATTATCATGATATAAAATATATTCGCCTTAACAATACACCGAACCATATTGTTCTTCATAAAAAATTAGCCGCGTTGGAAAATGCAGAAGATGCTTTGGTAACTGCTAGTGGAATGGCAGCAATTTCTGCATCTCTTTTGACATTTTTGAAATCAGGAGATCATTTCCTGGCACACAAATCGCTATATGGCGGTACCCATACATTTATCACAAATGATTTTCCGGATTTAAATATAGAATGCGATTTTATTGATGCTTCCGATTCGAAAAGATGGGAGGAGAAACTGCGGCCGGAAACAAAACTTATTTATGTTGAAACCATTACCAATCCATTGTTGAATGTTTTGGATTTAAACGCAGTGGTCGCTTTCGCTAAAAAACACAGCATATTATCTTTGATCGATAATACATTTGCCACACCGATCAACTATCGTCCCATTGAAAACGGCTTTGATCTTTCACTGCACAGCGCGACAAAATATTTAAATGGTCATACAGACATTGTGGCTGGTGTAGTGATTGGCTCAAAAGATTTGGTCACAAAAGTAAAACATAAATTGAACCACTTAGGCGGTTCATTGAATCCAAATGCTTGCTTTCTTTTGCACAGGGGATTAAAAACATTGGCCCTTCGCATGGAAAGGCAAAATGATAATTCGTTAAAAATAGCAAAGTTTCTTGGGATGCATCCAAAAATAAGAATAGTGAATCATCCGGGGTTGGAAAGCAATTCCAGCCATGTCAGAGCATCAGCATTATTGGATGGTTTCGGTGGGATGGTGAGTTTTGAAGTGGATGGCGATGTAATTGTTGCTGATACATTTATTTCAAATCTGACACTTTTCACTAACGCGACCAGTCTTGGCGGAACAGAATCCTTGGTGACGCGCCCGGTACTGACATCTCATTCCGGGATGTCGAAAGAAGACAGGGAGACTTCCGGGATAAAAGATGAACTGATTCGCATGTCCATTGGTATTGAGGCTGTTGAAGATTTGATTGCGGACATTGTTAATGCATTGGGAAAAATATAATGTGTTAACCCTTGCGAAGGTTCCCGCCAACTAAAGGCGGGCAGGCGGTTCAATTCATCTAAACGAACAAAATGGTGTTGTTGAAATAGTATTCTGTATCTTTTGTACAGATGAAACCCCATTTATTTTAATGGGGCGTTCTTTTGGGTTGGACTTGCTATAGGTGTTTAGTTTTAAATATACATTTTTAACAATTAAATTCACTTGTTTTATTAATATATTATATGCAGATTATCAGTAAATCAGGAATTCGGAAATGAGTACTATATTGCAAATGCGCAAGCGGGGAACATTAACACTTCCAAAAAAAATAAGGGAAAAATATACGTTAGAGGAAGGAGATCCTCTCACTCTGATTGATATAGGAGAGGGGATCCTTATCAGCCCTAAAGTGACAACTTTACCTAAATTGGTTTCGAAGTTAGAAGAATTAATGGAAAAAAAAGGTGTGGGATTAGAGGAGTTAATTCAAGGTATCGCAAAAGAACGGGAAAAGTTTACTCCAAGGTGAAAGGACCTTCTGTCCTAAGAGTTTTTTTTGATTCTGACGTAATTATATCCGGATCATTTTCTCAATCAGGCGCCAGTTTTTTACTCTTGCAGCTTT
This sequence comes from Fidelibacterota bacterium, assembly GCA_022561485.1. Lineage (GTDB taxonomy): Bacteria > Fidelibacterota > Marinisomatia > Marinisomatales > TCS55 > JADFRD01. The sequence goes on from JADFRD010000090.1 coordinate 5,594, forward strand.
CAGAATTGGGTTTTATCAATGGTATTATTTCTCCACAAGTAATTGAAGAAAGTAAACGAAATATTCAGAAAAAATTACCATCAGCTCTAGCGTTGTTTAATAACATTATAAAGATGTGTCATTTGGAATTGGTATCACCGACAAATGAAGAAATCCAAAAAGCACTTACATTTGCAGATAAAAAGGATGTCCCTATTTTAGCGGCTGCACTAAAGGCAAACGCCGATTATTTGACAACGTTTAATACCAAAGATTATTATCCCTCTTTAGCTTTCAATATATCAATCGTAAAACCGAAAGAAATTCTTAGAGCCATAGGGAATCGTTATTCTTAATAGGATCTATTCTTCTTCTTTTTATATACTCATAGAGGGCTTTGCAAAACCCTTTGCCCAAATTAAAAAGTGTAAAATCCGCCTGTTTTTCGTTGGAAAACTTGTCCATAGTACCATTATTGACTGCGTTTCCCGCCTTAACCAGACTTGGTTGCGCTAATACATGGTTGACACAACACTAGTATATAAAATGGTCAGCGCCAATGGTGCAGTATGCTTTAAATAAAACCCGGCCCATGATAACGGATAAATATCAAATGGAGGGCATACCGGATTGGGCCAGATTAATAGTGTCAATAAATCGCCGGTCCATGCGAAATAGAAAAATACTTCAAATAGCTTTTGCTGAAATTTGAATGATAAAACAAGCCCCATGATTGCAGTGATATTGCAAAGCCATAAAATCATATGAATGTTATGTTGAATATTAGGTCTAATAGACAAAAGTGGTTGCTGATTTGGCTGTAAATGTATGATAATGAGGAAGTTAGAGAGATTTTATTTATATTGCTTAAAAAAACCTATGAAAAACTGTCCCCATTGCCACTTGAGAAGAATAAAAAAACGGTCGTAGAAACCAACGCCAAAGGTACATCTGCAAGGATTGTCACCGCTCATTTACAACCAAGAGTAGCAGAAGATCAAAGCGTTCTTTACTACTTGAACAATTTGTTTTTGAAGGTCGATCCTACCAATCTCTTAGTCACCAATCCGGCTTATCTGTTCGCACCATTCAAAGAAGAATTGATAAAGTTCAGGTTAGGCCAATTTCGTTAAAACCCAGGGAAACAATCCTGATCATGGATACAACCTACTTTGGTCGAAATTTCGGTGTGATGGTTTTTAGGAGCCATACGATTCATCGCAACATTTTCTGGAGATATCTTCCCTATGAAACCATCCATGCTTATCAGGAAGGTATTGAATACTTACAATCAATAGGTTGGAATATATCCGGGATAGTTTGTGACGGTAGACGGGGTATATTTAACGCTTTTGGATCGATCCCGGTACAAATGTGTCAATACCATCAAATGGCTATAATAACCCGTTATATTACCCGAAACCCACTATTGGAAGCTGGGAAGGAACTCTATCAAATTATCCGTAAACTGGCCAAAGTACATGAATCTGATTTTGTGTACTATCTGAATGAATGGTATGATAATTGGGCTGAGTTCTTAGTGGAGAAAACGGTTCACCCGGAAACAGGAAAGTGGCATTATACTCATCGAAGGATACGGAGTGCTTTCAGGAGTTTGAAAACCAATCTACCGTATTTATTTACCTATCAGAAGTACCCTGAATTGGGTATCCCTAATACCACCAATGGGTTGGAAGGGGTCTTTTCAAATCTGAAAACTAAACTAAGGGTACATGCGGGATTAAAGCGCAACCGAAAGATCAAGGTAATCGATCAATATCTGTCTAAATAGCAACCATTTTTGTCTATTAGACCATATTTCAGTTTATAATCCCTCTAAATTACATAATATCAAGGTTTAAGTTTTTTATCATAGTTGTTTTGGGTGTTCCATTTCAATATCTAGTGTCAAGTCAACTATGATAATTCGGGTAGTTATGTTAAATTCATGGCAAAAAGGTAGCCATGAAAATACACAAAGTTACATTAACACAAGAAGAAATTAGCCAACTTAAAGCCATTACTCAGAAAGGACGAAAAAGAGCTCGCGTGATTAAGAATGCCTTGATCCTGTTGAATGTCGATGAGGGTCCCTATGGAAAACAGAGAAAGGATGAAGAAATATCAGATATTCTGGATGTTACCGTACGAACGATTGAGAATATCCGTAAACGTTTTGTTTTAGAAGGCTTTGACATTGCCCTTTACAGCAAGCCCAGAGAACGAATCTATGATCGAAAAGTGGATGGTGACGTGGAGGCTCATATCGTAGCATTAAGTTGCAGTAAACCGCCGGAGGGTTATGCAAAATGGTCGCTAAGATTATTGGCGGATAAGATAGTAGAACTACGCTACATAGAGAGCATTTCACATGAGCGAGTAAGACAGGTGTTAAAAAAAACGAATTAAAACCATGGAAACATAAATGTTGGGTAATTCCACCAGCCGAGAATGGAGCCTTCGTAGCAGCAATGGAGCAAGTATTAGATGTATATAGACGTCCATACAATGTTCAATATCCGGTGGTTAATATGGATGAGTCTACAAAACAACTCATTGGAGAAACCAGGATACCGCTTCCTATGAAATCTGGACAAGCGGCTAAATATGACTATGAATATGTTCGCCGTGGAGTATGCAATATTTTTATGGCAAATGAAGCTCTTAGAGGGAAGCGTTTTGTAAAAATCACAGAACGGAAGACCAAAATAGATTGGGCGATATTTATGAAGGCTATTTCAGATGACTATTATCAGGATGCTGAACGAATAACTATTGTTATGGATAATTATAGTACTCATACTCCTGGCGCATTTTATGAGACCTTCGAACCAGAGGAAGCAAAACGGCTTCTTGACCGTTTTGAATTTGTGTATACTCCAAAACATGGCAGTTGGTTGAATATAGCGGAAATTGAATTAAATGTTTTGTTTGGTCAGTGTTTGAATCGAAGGATTGATAAAATGGAAATAATGAAAAAAGAAGTTAACGCTTGGCAAAAAGATCGTAATGGTAAAGAAGTAAATATTGATTGGCAGTTTACCATAAATGATGCCCGAATCAAACTGAAACGGTTATACCCGAACCTTAACTATTGACATGACACTACCATAGAAGGTGAAACTGGTCAAATGGTACTGTCCAGAGCGGACTATAACCGGGCTCTTATAAGGAGAAGAAAATATTTAGAGTTGCTCTCCGATTTTGTCAAAACTGGAACCATAGTTTTTATAGGGTACAGTTTCGGAGACCATTTGGTCTTGGATATTATAGATGACATAATTGAGATAATGCCGCAGCTCCTTGATAGGCATCCGGCGGCAACCCTGCTGATTATCGGAGATGGCAGCCCGGAGAGACAGAGGCTGGAAGGGCTGGCTCGAAAAGCCGGTGTTGAAAAGCATGTGTTCTTTCTGGGGAAAATGGGGCACCGGGAGACGATGGATATTCTTAGGGGATGCGACCTCTTTATTGTTGGTTCGGGCTATGAGGTCCTGCCTCATACTATAATTGAAGCT
>JADFRD010000164.1 GCA_022561485.1 Fidelibacterota bacterium
TGTATGCTCCATACCTCCGTTATACCAATTTACTGGCATCCAATATTCCAGCTTTTTCCTATCTGCCAATACTGAATCATTTGCCGGGTCGATGTACCGGAGAAAATACCAGGATGATCCAGCCCAATTCGGCATCGTATCGGTTTCTCTTTTTGCAGTCTTTCCACATTTAGGACAGACAGTGTTCACCCAATCCGTGATTGCAGCAAGCGGGGATTCACCGGTATTACTGGGTTCATATTTCTCAACATCCGGCAATAACACCGGGAGGTCTTTTTCAGGGACTGAAACCCAACCGCAATCGATGCAATGAACCATGGGGATCGGTTCTCCCCAATACCTTTGCCTCGAAAACACCCAGTCGCGTAGTTTGTAGTTTACTGCATACTTACCTATACCCTTCTCTTCCAGCCATTCAGTTGTCCTCTTTATTGCATCTTTTACACTCATTCCGTTTATATCCAAGCCATTATCATTAGAAGAATTAATAGTCGTTCCTTCAAATTGCCAGCAAGCATTTCCGGAAAGAACAGCTTCGATAGAGACTCCTTCTTTTTCAGCAAGTTCAGTATCCGGTCGATTGATGCATTGAATGGTTAGTCCAAACTTTGTAGCAAATTCAAAGTCACGAGTGTCATGAGCCGGAACTGCCATAATCGCTCCGGAACCGTAACTGCTGAGAACGTAATCTGCAATCCAAATAGGGATTTTTTCGTTATTTACGGGGTTTTCAGCGTATGCACCGGTAAAAACTCCTGTCTTCTCGGTGCTCAATTCAGCCCGTTCAAGATCACTTTTCTTCACGGCATATTTACGATAGTTTTCTACAACGGTTTTGTAATCTTGTCTTGTAATTTTATCGATCAGTTCATGTTCAGGTGCAAGAACCATATACGTTGCACCGAATAATGTATCAGGACGAGTTGTATAAACGGTTATCTTTTCGTCCAGATCGCTGACCTTAAAGTCTACCATGGCGCCCTCAGATCGACCAATCCAGTTTATCTGTTGTAGTTTGATTTTATTCAAATAATCCACAGAATCGAGGTCATCTATCAGTCTATCTGCGTATTTTGTTATACGAAGCATCCACTGTTCCACATGTCGTTTCTCCACATCGTTACCACAACGTTCACAGCGCCCGTCAACAACTTCTTCATTTGCCAGCCCTGTCTTACAGGATAGGCACCAGTTTATGGGCATCTTGTCTTTGTATGCCAACCCTTTCTTAAAAAGTTGTGTAAAGATCCATTGAGTCCACTTGTAATATTTTGGGTCTGTTGTTGAAAACACCCTATCCCAGTCAAAAGAAAAACCAAGGGATTTCAACTGTCTAGTAAACTTCTCAATATTTTTTTGAGTAATGATACTCGGATGAATACCGGTTTTTATGGCATAATTTTCCGATGGTAACCCAAAACTGTCAAAGCCCATGGGAAAAAGAACGTTATAGCCTTCCATCCTCTTTTTCCGTGATAGAATGTCCAGAGCTGTATAAGATCGCGGGTGTCCCACATGTAAGCCGTCTCCGGATGGATATGGAAACTCTACGAGGCAGTAGAATTTTTTCTTGTCCGAAAAGTCAACCGCCTTGAAAGTTTTGTTTTTCTCCCAATACGCTTGCCATTTTTTATCGATTTCTTTATGATTATATCGAGATGTCATCTTGTTTAAATCTAATGAATTATTGATAAATGAAGCGATATTTTAATAGTATAGGAATTTTCATTTTTCCGTGATTTAGCAGGAAAGATAACTCAATGAAGTTTCCAAGAACACTGACGCATCGATGCATGCCTGCCCCGTAGTGAGCGAAGCGACCGTACGGGGAATGAATGAATGGATGGATGACAAACACCTTCGAAATCACATCCAGCAGTTAGTGGACAACCATACAATCATGCCTGTCTGCCGACAGGCAGGCAACCATACAGTCATACTTTCTGATGGTACCCTAAACCTTTGGGATAATTCCTATGGTAAGATAATGAGTCCTGGCGCAGTCGGATAAGTTCATAATGGTTGAGGTGAAGAATTAAAGATTTTCTGGATTTTCACAGGCTTTCCTTATCCAATTAACATAACAGTTTTCTGTCTGGTGACTGTGTTGTTTTGTCCGGATAAGATGTAAGAATTGGGTCAATCCGCAGGATTCTTCGTATAATTTCGGCTTGCTCATGTCCCTGTTCACATATATATTGGTTATCGAAATGGAGTAATTCTTTCCTACCAATGATATTTGGAAATTACAAAGAATATAGGGTTAAATTTAAAAATAATATGATTCCTGTATTTTCC
>JADFRD010000165.1 GCA_022561485.1 Fidelibacterota bacterium
AATCTGAAAACTAAACTAAGGGTACATGCGGGATTAAAGCGCAACCGAAAGATCAAGGTAATCGATCAATATCTGTCTAAATAGCAACCATTTTTGTCTATTAGACCTAAATTTACTCTATCAATTTATTTTGGATTGCGTAATAAGTTAGCTGAGCATTTGTCCGCATTCCCATTTTTTCCAAAACCCTGCTTCGGTTTGTGCTGATCGTTTTCACACTTAAAGCTAATTCTTTTGCAATTTCGGTAACGGTTTTTCCTGATGCTAACAAACACATTACTTGATATTCCCGGTCTGATAATGAATTATGGCGAGGTTGGTCAACGCTTTTTCCTACATAACCGGCTAATTTCTCGGCCAGTGAGGAACTGATGTACATTCCTCCGGAATGTATTTTACGTATTGCGCCAGTGAGTTGCTCCGGAACGCTGTCTTTGGTCATATATCCCGATGCACCGCATCGTAATGCACGAAGAGCATATTGATCCTCAGAATGAATACTAAGTACTAAAAATTTTAAATTCGGTTTTAACACCTTTAACTGTTTTAATAAATCTATACCGCTTCTTCCCGGCAAAGTGATGTCTAATAAAACCAAATCCGCATGCCAATCAGGATTTAAAACCTGGCTTATCATTTCCTCGGAATTTGTTGCTTCTCCGACGATTTTTATATCATCGGTTTTAGATATAATCCTTTTCAGGCCTTCTCGGATAATTGCATGGTCGTCAACTAAGAATATGTTTATCATTTCAGTGTCTTTCTAAAAATAAATAAACAAAATCGAATCAATTCTACTTAACTGATTGGTCTTTGTTTGATTAACTATCATGTTCTTTTGATGTGTCTAATGGTAATTTAACAGTCAACTTTGTCCCGGAGCCGTTCATTTTACCGATTTGAAACTTACCCCCCCAAGGCTGTAGTCGTTCTTTCATACCCAGTATACCCAATGAATTACGGTTAGTAATCTGTTCTTTCGAAATACCTTTCCCATCATCTATTACGCTCATCAGCAGGTTTTTTCCTTTTTGTTCGAGATTAACAGTAACATTATTTGCTTCAGCATGTCGAAATATGTTGGTAAGAGCTTCCTGTAATATTCTAAATGTAGCTGTGGACCTGTCCTGATCTATTGAAATATCTTCAGTTTCAAAATATAATTCACAGTTAATTCCTGATCGATTTTGAAAATCTTGGATTTGCCATTCAATTGCAGCAATCAATCCAAGGTCATCCAATATGACTGGTCGAAGTTGGGTAGAAATTCGTTGAACTATTTTCATAGTTGTATCAATGAATTTAATTAATTTATCAACCAAAGGCTTTTGACCAAGAGAAATTTCGTCTTTTAACCATACCAAATCCATTTTTATTCCTGTCAAGGATTGACCCAATTCATCATGAATCTCGCGAGAAATTCGCGTTCGTTCTTCCTCTTGCATACGTTGAATGTGAAGGGATAGAGCCTGCAATTGTTTTTGTGAATCCTGAAGTAATTTTTCGGAACGTTTACGTTGGGTAATATCTTGTGCCACCAGGACAATTCCTTGAATTTGGCTTTGGTCATCTTTTAGAATCGAGCCTGAAAACATAACCGGAATTTCCTGGTTATTTTTAGCCCGAATAATTCCCTCAATGTTCCGTATAAATGATTTTTCGATGAGCTCTGTCCAAATATCATCAGACTGTTTATTAGTTGCGGGGTTAAACCTCGAATCAATTAACCTTTTTAGCGGATGATTAATTAAGTCAGATTCGGAATAGCCAAGTAATCGAAGTGTTGCCGGATTTACAGTTCGAATAATTCCATCCGAATTTAAGACAATGACCATTTCAATCATTGATCGAAGAATATTGCTGACATAATCACGCTCAGACTCCAGATCTTGTCGCGCGGTTTTAATATCCTCTGCCATTGCATTGAAGGCCTTTGAAAGTTGTCCTAATTCATCAGTAGAAGAGACAACCACACGAGTTTCAAAGTGGCCAGCCCCAAACTGTTCGGCAGCATCTCGCAGAGCTAGAATAGGTTTACTAATTAATGATGAAAGCCATAGGCTGAAAAGAATCGCTGAAAACACACTCAAAATTCCGCCGCCAATAAATAAAAATCTTACCACAACAACGCTGCTTTCGATATCCTCCAAATGCCTGTACAACACTGCATATCCATTATTATCATGAAACGGAATTGCCATTGCCAGGCACCTTTTCCCACGGAGAGTAATGGGAAAAATTGTCGATAAGTGATCATTATTAGTAAAT
>JADFRD010000019.1 GCA_022561485.1 Fidelibacterota bacterium
GGGCTGGTCGCGGCTTCGATGTTACCGGAGTAGATATTTCCGCCAAAGCCATTAGTATTGCCAAACAAAAAGCGAGCGAGGCAGAAGTCGATGTAACGTTTATTACGCTCGATGCTTTGAATATCGGAACCCTTGCTAATCGATTCGACACTGTGATCGACTTCGGGCTTTTCCACAATCTTGGTGACGCGGACCGTCGACGCTACGTTCGGGCACTGAGCGAAGTTTGTGTGAGCAAAGGTCAATTTCTCATGATGTGTCTCGGTGACGAGGCAGGAGAATATCCCGTTTACCCAAAACGATACCCTCCAACAATGAGCCAAGATGATATCCGTACCTACTTCTCGGAGGGATGGAAAATTGAGTGGTTTCGTTTAGGGATTTGTAAAGTCCATGAAAAATTTGAAAACTATTCGTCGTGGCTAACCGCTATGACATCCACCAAATAAGGCGTCTTCTGGAAGATCTGGCGAACAAGGATGACTTCATTTGTATTACATAAACTAATTTGACGAATTGTGTTTGGAATCGGATAAAAAGGTAAATAAATGCTGTCATATGAACAAGCAAGAAAATATTATGATCGCTTTGGAGAAAAACAAGATCACCAATTCTACGAAAATTCACCGATTGAAAAGCTAATTGAATTTGGGGATTTTGATAAAGCGAATAGTATATTCGAATTGGGTATTGGAACGGGCAGGTTTGCAAAGAATCTTCTAGATAATCATCTTTCTGATATTTGTAAATACGTTGGAATTGATATAAGCAGTACAATGGTTGATTTGTCAAAAAACCGTTTAGAAAAATACACAGATAGAGTGAAAATTGTTCAATCCGATGGAATACCACAAATTAATGAAGAGAATGAAAGCTTTGATCGATTTGTTTCTACTTACGTATTTGATCTTTTGAATAATGATGATATAACAGCTCTCTTAAGTGAAGCGTATCGTATATTAAAAGACGGTGGCTATTTATGTGTTGTTAGTTTGGGACAGGGGATTACCATTACATCTCGTATAGTTGAGAAAGTTTGGTCACTAATATTCAAAGTTAAATCATCTTTGGTAGGCGGCTGCCGCCCCTTGGCGCTCCAAAATTATATTGAAAAAACTAAATGGAAAATTATTTACAAAAATGTTATTGTTTCTTTTGGTGTACCCTCAGAAATTATTGTATGCAAGAAGTTATAATAGAGTATCGTGTCCAATAATTTTTTCAATAGAATGATGGTTGCTTTATACAGCAATCCTTGGGTGAAAAAGCGATGGGCGCAAAAAATTCAATGTATTAGAATCTGCTCAAAAGCCCGGAATAATTGTCGATAGTCCCTATCGTTGGCGTAGACACCGGTTTAATTGAGATTAAATAAAAACACTGCTATTGTCTTCACCCTCCTGCACTGCGTTTCCATGCCTTCGGCAGACAGGCGGCGGACAGGCGAGGCGCGAAGTAACGACGAGATCTCCTTGGATCTGTTAACGTCAGGGGATTATTGATGTCTTTCGGCCTGTTTTATTGAAGGCGATTGCTTCAGTCGTGCCTCCTTCGCAATGGACAGATTTTTTTACAAAAAACCCACAACTTGTCATCGCGATCCCGATTAGTCGGGAGAAGCGATCTCCTTGGTTATGTTTACGTCCGGAGAATTATGTTATCTTTACGTTATTTTATGTAAGGAGATTGCCCGCCTGACCCGATTGGAATAAATAAAAGGGGCGGACAGGCCACGCCCTACGGGCTCGCAAAGACAGAAAGGGGCGAGGAGCTTACCACGTCGTTCCGTGAAACGGAACTTCTCCATGACACTTACTTAATTGACGTTGCAAATTCCGATAATTGCTGTTTCAAATCGTCCGGTGTTTTCACCTGCATGAGATGCTTATTTGGAATTTCGTATAAATCTGCTTTTGTTCTGAACCATGTTTTATCCGACCGGAATCGTTTGGTCCCCTTTTTATAGAAATTTGCTTTTTCTTCCATTTCATTTTTGGGTAGCCATCCGCACACGGTCAGTTCTTTCTTTTCTTCAAAGTAACTACAAAATATATACGCATCTGTGGGGTAATCTTTTTGCAGAGCAATAAAATTGTTTACATAATAATCTTTTACATCCGTGGTTCGGCCCATGGTTTTCACATCGATGGCTAATCCGGCAAATTCAAGGTCTTTACCGTGATCAAATCCTCCGGCCCCGGTAAGCAGATCTACATGAAACAAAGTCTGGATCGTGCACTGACCAATTAAGCCTGTTAGCTGTTCATGAACATTACCGTCTGCTATTCCGCGGTTACCGAAATTGTGATCGACCAGCAAATTTCGAGCGTAATCAATTATTGCATTGGATACTTTTATTTTGAACATGTGCTTTATACGTTACATCACCTTGAGAAGGTGGGATGTAATATTTGTAATTTACTAATGTACCTTTTTTCCCACCTTCTCAAGGTAATTATAGCCACTCCCCCGTTACCAAAATTGTGATTTTGTATTAATTCCTTGGCATAATCAATAATTCTGTTGGAAACTTTAATAAGAAACATTTTTTTACCTTCTAAAAACTACTAAACTTTGCGGAAGTTTAAAACTTCCGCAAAGATAATTTTTTTAATGTGTTTACTTATTCTAAACGATCTCTCGCCGTTTTACAATATTGTTCGGATATATCCATACCGAGAAAACGTCTCCCTAATTTCGCAGAAACAGCAGTAGTTGTCCCAGCGCCGTTGAATGGATCCAGTATGATGTCATCTTTATAACTGAATAATTTTAAAACTCGCTCTACCAGATTTTCAGGAAACATAGCCGGATGATCATATTTCTTCATTTTCTTTTCGGGAGCAATTGACCATTTTGCCACAACCCATTCTTTGAATTCATCAGCTGATATATCAATATTGTCCTTTTCTCCGGTCTTTTTCAGTTCTCCTTTGCAAAAGATTTCAACGAATTCCCACGTATATTTCAGATAAGGACTGCTGGGGCTTTTCCAACTTCCCCAAGCTGTGTATTTACAATTGTAATTGTTCTTTTCCCAAAGGACCTCCCCTTTCCAAATCATTTTCCGTTTGATACAATGCTGGCTGATCAAATGATGGCTGGGGATATAATCAGAAAAAAGGGGCTGTACATTAATAATCAGCCGACCGCCATATTTCAATACTCGGATGCATTCATCAAGGATACGAAAAAGCTTTTTGAAGTATACATCCCAATTGTGGTCGTCATCGCTATCCTCGTATTCCAGTCCAAAATTATAGGGTGGAGATGTAAACACAAGATCAATGCAATTATTGGGTAACTTTTGCAATTCAAATAGACTGTCACCGCAGATGATTTGATTTTCAAACTGTTCGGGTATTTCGTTATTTTCCTTTGTAAACGTGTTGTTTTGCGCATAATAATATTTTCCCCGGCGGCCTTCTTTTTCTTTGCGATTCTTGACCTTCCTCTCGATGTTATAATCCACATAAAAACGTTTACCGCTCTTGATTCCATAACTTTTAATACCATCAATTGATTTTTCAATTTTATTGAGAATATTTTCAGGTTCCAGTTCACTGTCCGTTTCGATTGTATTTTTAATAAGTGAAAATAGCTGAAAGTCGAGTGAGTGAATCTTGATTAAAAGTGTTTTATCATTAAGGGAAACGTTGAAATCTTTGGGATTGAAAAACGCATTTAACTCTTGCAATGCTTTTTTTCCTTTAAGATCCAGTTCAGATTCCAGTTCAATTATTATCTCTTTGTATGGGTTCATAAGTCTGTAAAATTACCTGTTTTCTATTCTCATAGCAACACTGAGGTGAAAGTATTTTAGCCAAATTATACGAAATTTCAAAACAAACCACTCCGGTTTGACTTGAATGACAAAATACCAAACCTGTCTTCACCCTCCTGCACTGCGTTTCCATGCCTTCGGCAGACAAGCGGCGGACAGGCGAGGAATGCCAGCCTGCCCCCAACCAACGGGAGGGCTGGCGGGGAGTGACGAAGCTTGCCTGTCGCAGATTGGTGATCTCCTTGGATTTGTTAAAGGCAGGAGGTCAATGATGTCTTTACGTTTTCCACTGGTAGGAGATTACTTCTCCACCTGCCGGTGGATCGCAAAGAAAGAAATGGATTTCATTTTTCAATCAACAAATATGAGAAACATTTTTTTCGGCCTAAAATAATTTGATCAACCAAGTGGAGGCGGATCTGTGGATTTAGAATAATTTGGTGTATGATCCGGCTGGGGCCGGAGAGTTTAAATTATTCCCACAGCCACGGCGAACACGGATCAAATTATTTTCCAGCCAGTTTCTTTTCGTTCTTTTCTTTGCACCAAAGAAAAGGACTATAAATAAGGTCAACCTTCGAGGTTCACGCAATAATACCAAAATATAAATATGACACAATTGGACTCATTGAGGTAGCTTCGAAAGTTTCTGTAAAGTTTTGAATACAAAACGCCGTTAGGTTTACAATCCCGATTTTTCAGGGAATTATTGAGATTAATTATTCCTGCATTTCAATTGTGATTTTAACCAGACAGTAGTGTCACGATCACTCTACGCCTGTGTTTAGGACCATCAAATTCGCATAACATTACACTCTGCCAAGTCCCCAAAAGAAGGCGTCCGTTTTCAAAAGGGATGGATTCACTTGGTCCCACAATAGCTGATTTAACGTGTGCATCGCCATTCCCATCAATTCGATCATGGAGAAATGTACCTCTCGGAGCCAGCTTTCGTAAAACGCCCAAAACGTCATCGATAATATTTGGATCATCATTTTCATTCACGACTACTCCGGACGTGGCATGGGGTATATAAATATTGCACACACCGCTTTCAACACCAAATTCAGTAATGACAGTATTAATGTCAGAAGTTATATCAATGAGATCTTCCCGGCGATCAGTGGAAAATGTTAGTTCTTTTCTGAAAAGCATTTCATTCTCCAATAATTTTAACCAATACCCGTTTGTCTCTTCTGCCGTCGAACTCACCATAAAAGATTTGCTCCCAAGTACCGAAGTGTAAATTCCCATCGGTTACGGCCACAACTACTTCTCTTCCCATAATTTGCCTTTTATGGTGAGCATCGCCATTATCCTCACCGGTACGATTATGGTGATATCGATCAGGGCTGGCGTCAAATGGTGCGAGTTCTTCCAGCCAGCGTTTGTAATCTTCATGCAATCCCGGTTCATCATCATTAATGAATACGGATGCTGTAATATGCATTGCATTCACCAGGCACAGCCCATTAAGGATCTCGCTTTCACGCAAAGCAGCCTCAACATCAGATGTGATATTGACAAACCCCATCCGTTCAGGAATATGAAACCATAGCTCTTTATGAAATGTCTTCATCACTTCTCCTTAAATTTTATTCAGATACTATGTAATTGTTATGGTCAATGATTGTAATCCGTCAATTTCTGCAAAAATTGTATCACCGGGTTCCAACTTCCCGACACCTTCCGGAGTGCCGGTAAAAATCAAATCTCCCGAGTAAAGGGTATAAATTTCGGAAATTTCGGAAACAATTTTGGGCACAGATCGAATCATTTCCTTCATATTACTTTTTTGGCGATTAACTCCATTTACGCTCAAGCGAATACTACCCTCATTCAAGTGTCCGGATTCATTCGCCGGTGTAATATCAGATACAGGAGCTGAATAAGGTGTACTCTTGGCCAATGTCCATGGACGACCTTTTTTCTTTGCTTCGATTTGTATATCCCGGCATGTTAAATCAATACCGACACCATAGCCGAAAACATGTTCTAAGGCATTTTCTTCAGACATTCTTAAACCTTCCCTACCTATAGCAATCACCAGTTCCACTTCATGTTGAAAATTGTTTGTAAAATCCGGGATGGCAATTTTTTGCCCATTTGTTACAACAGCTTCTGGCGGTTTCATAAAAAATATAAATGGAATGTCACTCTCTTTATAGCCCATCTCCTCAATATGCTTTTTATAATTTCTGCCAACGCAGAAAATTCTATGGACTAGAAATAATTCATTTGATCCTGATATTGGGATTGAAGTTTCATGGCGAGAATTAAAATAATTCATAAAATTATTTATTGTCCTTTAAGCCGTTGTTGAATTGCACTTTTATGGGAACCATTATTTATTTTATTGCTTTGATGATTTCCTCGGCGGCATAGTTAATATCATCTTCTGTTGTAAATCTTCCCAAGCCAATTCTGATCGATGCCTTTGCTAATTCTTTATTGTATCCCAAGGCTTCCAAAACATAACTTGACTCCAACTTTGCACTGGTGCATGCTGAGCCGGAAGATACTGCAATATGTTCCAATCTTATCAATAAACTATCCCCATCTGTGGTTGGAAATGTAAAATTAATATTATTCGGTAAGCGGTGATCCATACTTCCATTTATCAATGTATTTGGTAACGAGCGTATAATTTTATCAATTAAGTTATCACGTAGTTTTTGTTGTTCTCTATTTTCAGCTTCACGATTTATAATACATAACTCAACTGCTTTACCGAAACCAACTACTTGAGGAACAGGCAAAGTCCCTGATCGCAAACCCCGTTCCTGCCCTCCACCATGGATTTGCGGATGCAAGTCAGGACTTCTTTCATAATTTATGTATAAAAAACCAATTCCTTTTGGGCCATATATTTTATGGCCCGTTCCAGCCATAAAATCAATATTCATTCCTTTTACATTTAAAGGAATTTTTGCAAATGTTTGAGCAGCATCTACGAGAAAGAAAATATTGTTTTCCCGGCACATTTCCCCGATATCACTAATCGGATGGATAACACCAATCTCGTTATTGGCATGCATGATTGCGACTAGAAAAGTATCATCACGAATTGAATCACGCACCTTTTGAGGATCAATCCTTCCGTCTTTTTCAACCGCAACGTACGTGATGTCAAATCCATCCTTTTCCATTGCTGCGCATGTATCCAAAACAGCTCTATGCTCCGTGACTTGCGTAATGATATGTTTTCCCCGGTGTTTTTGAGACTGACATAAGCCTTTGATAACTAAATTGATGGATTCTGTCGCTCCACTTGTAAAAATAACGTCTCTAGATCTTGCATGAATTTCAGCACTGATAATTTTTCTGGATTTTTCTACAGCCTCCTTAGCCGACCAACCGTATGAGTGTCTGCTGGCGGGGTTACCAAATTTTTCCATAAAAAAAGGTTTCATAGCGGAGAAAACTCGGGGATCCAGTGGGGTCGTTGAGTTATTATCTAGATAGACTTGTTTTACCAAATTATTTACGACCTTTTCTCATTTCTTGCTTTTCTTTAAGATGTTGTAAAAGGCTTATGACTTTTTCGTCATTTTTATACCACGGTGGAGGCGCGTCAAAATCGGGTATGCCATCATTGATGAGTGTTTTTGATGTTGATAATTTAGGATATCCTTTTCCAGGAATACCGCCTGTGCATACAGCAATTAAATGACTATCATCAGAAGCTTTTAATGCCCGTTTCCCTTCCGGATCGATTTTAATGATATCACCTTTACGTACTGAGATTTCTTCCCCATCAATATAAATCAATCCTTTCCCATCCAAGATGAAATATATTTCTTCTTGCTTTTTGTGTTGATGGAGGAATTTGTAACCCTTGCCCGCTTTAAGATGAATTAATCCAATACCTATAGCTTTCAAATCTAAATCATCTCTTAAAAAAGTGATCCATTCCGGGAGATTTTCAAAATCAATTGAAGTCTTAGAATAGTTCATTTTTACCATTGTATTATAACATGTTCGTCATCGGCAAATGCCTTGGAATTGCGAAGGTCAGAAATTTTATAAATTTTTTGTTTTGAATGCTTCAATAATTATCCCAATGCAAGCAGTTAGTTTTTTTGCGTATGGTATGTGAAGAAATTCATTCGGCCCATGTGCGTTTGACTGTGGACCCAGTACACCGGTAATCACAAACTGGGCGTTGGGGAATTTTTCTTCTAACATGGACATGAATGGTATCGTTCCACCTTCTCCCATGGCCAAAGCCTGTTTGCCAAATACAGTCTCAGATGCAGTTTGAATTGCATAATCCAGCCATTGAGATAAAAGCGGTGTTTCCCATCCTGTGGCAGTTTTTTCAAATATCAAAGACACTTTCGCACCGTACGGAGGATATTTTAGTAATACATTTTCAATGGTTTGTTGAGCAAAATCTGCATCAAGAGTGGGTGGAATCCTCAACGATAGTTTTAAAGTTGTATAAGGACGCAAAACGTTACCACCGTTCTTCACTGCGGGAATACCATCAGCCCCAACAACTGATAACATGGGTCGCCAGGTATTATTGAGAACCATTTCCACCTTATCATCGGTCATTGGACCTGCACCGTCAACCCAGGGTAATGTATTAAACACTTCATCGCCCAGAACGTCTACCATGGTTTCTACTTCTTCCATTCTGCAATTCGGTATATCTATATGAAGATCTTCAACAACAATTTGTCCGCTTTTTTCATCTTCAAGTCTGGACAACAATTGTCTGATAATTCTAAAAGACGAAGGAGCTATTCCGCTTCCCCCGCCGGAATGAATTCCTTCTTTTAATATATCTACTTTTAACGTGCAACCTATGAGACCACGTAAAGATGTTGTAGTCCAGAATTGATCATAATTCCCCGCACCGGAATCCAGGCAGATTACCAGATCCGGGGAACCGATTACACTAGAACAATGATCCATGTAAAATGGCAGATCTTGTGAACCACTTTCTTCTGAACATTCAATCAGAATTACGATTCGAGGAAGTTCAATTCCTTGTTGTAATAATGCATTAACAGCACAAATAGAAGCAAACACAGCATAGCCGTCATCAGCGCCGCCGCGGCCGTACAGTTTATCATCTTTCAAGACTGGTTCCCATGGACCCATATCTCTTGCCCAACCTTCCATTTCCGGCTGTTTGTCCAAATGACCATATAAAAGAATTGTCCCATCTGCTTTGCCGGGAACATCCAGTATCAACAGAGGTGTTCTGCCATTTTCCTTGAATGTATGAAGAGTGCTGTTTTCAGGTTTATGTTGAATGGTCCAATCTTTAACTAATTCAACCACCTTGTCCATATGTCCATTGGCTTCCCATTCCGGATCAAATACAGGTGATTTATTTGGAATTCTTATATATTCAAATAATGTTGGTAAAATTTCATCATCCCAAAATGAATTAATAAATTTTTGCAGTTTTTCAGATTTCATATATTGTTTTGTCCAATGTTGTGTTAATATTCAGAATTAAAATTTACGAATGAACCATGCAACATTGCGCAAACTCAATGTAATTTTTACTATGAAGGTTTACAGTATATTACTTTTATTAATCAATCTCCTCCAAGCACAGGACAGATTCAGTATTCATCAATTAGAATTGGAGTATTATAAAGCAAAGGCCACACTACAAAAAAATATCGAATATGATTTTGTTTTTCAAAATACATTCTCAAACCAATCATTGAATAAAACAGTATTCGGTTATCATCCATACTGGATGGGTGCTTCCTGGGTGGATTATGATTTCAGCCTATTATCTACAATCGCCTATTTTGGAGCAGAAGCGAATGCATCGGGTGGGATCGATAACTGGCACGGTTGGCCACCAAACACTTTGATCAATGCAGCACATACTGCCGGTGTTGACGTTGTTTTGACTGTAACACTGTTTAACAGCAATGACATTTCAACACTTTTAAGCAGTGAAAACTACAGACAAAATTTGATTACGAATCTAATAAACAGTATTTCATCAGCTGGAGCGGATGGTGTTAATATCGATTTTGAAGGTCTTCCTTCTTCCCAAAAAGAAAATATGGTTCAATTTATCACCGATTTGAAAACTGCCTTCAATAGCGTTATTCCTGGTTCGCAAGTGACGCTGGCAACCCCGGCTGTGGATTGGTCAGACGCCTGGGATTACGATGAATTAGCTATCAACAGCGATGGTTTAATGATCATGGCCTATGATTATCATTGGAGCAGCGCGCCCACAACAGGACCGGTGGCGCCAATAACAGGATGGGGAACCTATAATGTGACCTGGACGGTCAATGATTATTTGACATGGTCAGGAGGACTCAATGATAAATTGATATTGGGTTGTCCGTATTATGGTTATGATTGGCCGGCAGAGTCTGGAGAAGCCGGGGCGAATACGATAGCTTCGGGAAATGCAAAAACATATTCTACAGCTGAAGACTCAGCTTATTCCTACGGCAAACTTCGGGATAATGATTCACATTCGCCTTGGTACAGATACCAAGATTCGGGATGGCATCAGTGCTGGTTTGACGACAGTTTATCCTTATCTTTGAAATATGATTTGGTGAACCAATTTGATTTACAAGGTGTCGGTATCTGGGCTTTGGGATATGATGGTGATCGAACAGAACTTTGGGCTGCACTAGAGGAAAAATTCACATCTACCATAAACATTGGAGATGAATTTATTCAACCCTCTTCAATCTATTTATACCCCGCCTACCCCAATCCTTTCAATGCCATCACCACTATTACGTATGCGATAAAAACGCATCCCCGAAATAATCGGAATATTCTATCTGCTTCGTCTTTACGAGTATATGATTTAAAAGGACGGTTAGTAGAAACACTGATTCACGAGAACCTGGAGGAAGGAATTCATGAAATACATTGGAATGCATCAAATTATCCAGCCGGTATATATTTTGTTTCTCTGTCGAATGGGTCAGAAAAAGTAATTCAGAAAATTACATTTATAAAATGAAATCCCTCCTTTCACTTTTTCTCATTTCATTTATTTGGTGTCAATCCATTCATGAATTGGAAATGGAAAAGTATAAAAACCAAGTTAGAACAGGTTTGGATATTATCATTTCTGAAAAAGTAGAAATGATTAAAGAGAAAAATATTGGACTCGTCACAAATCATACTGGCATAGATCGAAATGGAAAATCGAATTATGATATATTAATGAAATTAGATGATGTTCATCTTAAATCAATTTTTTCTCCAGAACATGGTTTTTTCGGGAATGTTTCTGGCGGTAGAAAAGTGGATGATCGGCAATTGGATGATTTCCCCACTATATATAGTCTTTATGGAAAAACACGAAAACCAACTCCTGTAATGTTAGAGGGTTTGGATATTATCATTTATGATATCCAAGACGTGGGAGCTCGGTTCTATACATATATTTCAACACTAGGTTTAGTCATGGAAGCTGCCGGAGAAGCAGGAATTCCCGTGATCGTTCTGGACAGACCCAATCCTCTTGGCGGAGAAAAAATTGAAGGCCCCGTTTTAGATATGAATTTCAAGTCATTCGTTGGAATGTATCCTATCCCAATCCGTTATGGACTCACTGTGGGTGAATTGGCAAAAATGATTATTGGTGAAAAATGGATAACAGCTATTCCAGACCTAACTGTAATCGAAATGGAGGGCTGGGAACGAGATAGGTATTTTAATGAAACAGGTTTACCATGGATTACTCCATCACCCAATATTCCTGATTTGGAAACAGCCTTCCTTTACCCAGGAATGGCATTATTAGAAGCAATTCCGATAGTGAGTGAAGGCCGTGGAACTAATCATCCATTCAATTGGATTGGCGCACCATGGATTAATGGTCGTAAACTTTCCCAAATAATGAATAATAAAAACCTCCCGGGTGTTGAATTTGAACCGGTTACCTTTACACCGGAATCCATTCCCGGAAAGGCGTTAAATCCTAAATATGAACATGAAAAATGCCATGGTGTTTCCATCAAAATTATCGATTATCGTCAGTTTGAATCTGTTTTAACCGGGATTCATTTAATTGCAGCAATTCGCCAGTTATATCCTAACTATTTTGAAACAAAATCTTCTCTGTCTAGGTTATGGGGAAACAATGATTTAGATCAGCTCAGTTCATTGGATATTAATCAAGATGAATTATTGTTATCTTACCAACGATCTATTCAACAATTTAAAACAATTGCTTTAAAATACTACTTGTATGAGTAACATGATCTTTGTGCCTTTAGTGGACAATTCAAGTTAAATTTCTTCTTAATAATATAGGATAGACTATGGAATATTTAAAATCCGGGAAAACTGTAATACAAAAAGAAATTCAGGCTTTACAGCAATTAGAAAAATCGTTAGGTGACAACTTTAACATTGCTGCGGAAACCATTGCGAATACAACTGGAAATGTTATTTTTTTGGGTCTTGGAAAATCCGGCCATGTGGCGAGAAAATGCGCTGCCACTTTTTCAAGTTTAGGTATACCTGCGTTTTTCATGCATGGGAGTGATGCCGCCCATGGGGATTTGGGAATGGTTGCAAAAGATGATGTGTGCATTCTTATTTCATACAGCGGTAAAAGTAAAGAATTATTAGATATCCTAAAGCCACTGGATCAGATTGGCGCAGAGATGATTGCAATCACCGGCAATCCTGATTCATCGCTTGCAAAAATGTGTAAAATCCATTTGGACATTGGTGTACGATCAGAGGCAGATCCCATGGGATTAGCTCCAACTTCCAGTTCCACTGCAACACTCGTACTTGGCGATGCACTTGCTATATCGCTCATGGAAAAACGGGGGTTCAAAGAAGAGGATTTTGCCTTGCGCCACCCCGGAGGAAATATAGGTAAAAAATTATTGTTAACCGTAGATAAAATAGCTCATACGGATGATAAAATTCCAATCGTTCACACGAATACAAAAATACATGAAGCGCTGTTAACCATGTCTGAGAAAGGCTTGGGGATGACTGGGGTCGTAGATGAAAAGGATGATCTTATAGGTATAATAACTGATGGAGATATTCGCCGGGGTCTTGAAAATAGTGATCAGGAAATTTTTAGTAAAACAGCTGCCTATCTTATGTCAAAATCTCCTCAAAAAATTCCGTCTGATACTTTAGCGATTAAGGCATTGGAAATCATGGAAGAATTTAATATTACGTCCCTTTTTGTGACTGAAACAGAAGACCCGAATAAATTATTTGGAGTGGTTCATATCCATGACATTTTAAAAGCAGAGCTATGATCTTCTACATTTTTTGGAACAAGTTATTAATACCTAAGTGTCGTGTCAACCATGTATTAGCGCAACCAAGTCTGGTTATTTTAGCCGATAACTTTGTTGAATATCTTAACCATAGCTACCGGCTATGCTGAAAATATTCGCCTTATTCTCGCCAAAAATTCCTGCGACTTTTTACACACTACATACTTGACACGACACTAGAGGAATATGCGGTACGTTTGTGTTTAATATAGCAATAGTTATTTAACGTTTAAAATTTTATCAATGATCTTTGATGAACTGTATCCTGTTCTAAATGGGATCACTTTTACTTCCCCGCCATTTGATGTCACTGTATCTGCTCCAATGATTGTTTCCGGAGTATAATCACCTCCCTTCGCCAATACATCGGGCAACAATGTTTGAATGATTTTAAAAGGTGTATCCTGATCAAAA
This sequence comes from Fidelibacterota bacterium, assembly GCA_022561485.1. GTDB lineage: Bacteria > Fidelibacterota > Marinisomatia > Marinisomatales > TCS55 > JADFRD01. The sequence goes on from JADFRD010000019.1 coordinate 13,474, forward strand.
ACGACAACCAGATCCACCGATTCCAAAGCATCTAAAATGATGGCTCTATCCTCCTGGTTTTGAATGGGTCGTGGATTGCCCTTCAGTTTTTGAACTGAGCTGTCGCTATTAAGAGCTAATACAAGCTTGTTCCCACACGCTTTGGCGTCAGATAAATATTCTACATGACCCCGATGAAGAATATCAAAACAGCCGTTTGTAAAAACAACTGTCAATCCGGATGATTTCCATTCATCGACTTGTTTTTTTGCTTCTTCCCAATTTTTAGCAATCATGATATTATTAATTTACAATGGAATAGTGAATTTTAACTGCAATTGAGGTGTGATACCACTATCGCTAGCCTCGCTGGCAAACTTACGATAATTTAATGCAAACCCTCGTCCCACTGCCGTTCCCAGTGCAGCGCCAAAGAGTACATCACTTAAATAATGTTTATTATCGTTAATGCGGCTGAAAGCAACCAGTGTTGCTATGCTATAAGCCAGGGCGCCAATTTCATCACCATATAATTCACGAGCGATCGCTGCGATGGTAAAACTGTGTGACGTATGCCCTGACGGAAATGATTTGCAGCAATTCCCATTTGGACGAATTCGGCCAACTATTCGTTTCATGCCTACAGTAATGATCCGATTGGTAATCAGTGCAAAAGAGGAAAATTGCATTTTGGAAATGATGTCATCCTTACTATCATTGTTCATGGCGGATGTAACTAAAATGGATGACCACAATATCCAATGACCCCATTCAGCACCGTATTTATCGCCAAAATGGGATACAGGATCAGAAAGCAGCCCTTTGGTCTGGGCGTAATGGGTTACTTGCATATCCACTTGAGTGGCTGCCAATGCTGCCAGAGCTGCGGTACTTAAAATCCATTGATTTGTTTGATCTGATATGATGGTCTGCATAGACTCTTGCCAATAGGTCGCCCAGTTTCCCGGAAGACCTTTCGCGACGATTATACCGGAAAAAAGGATGATGCAAATTAGCTGATGCTTAATCTTCATTTTTTTATGTGAATAACTGGAGAGAAAATTCATACTTTTTTAAATTATTTTCATTTTTCCGCTGGTTCATACAAATGTGCTTGAAATACAATAAATATATTCCTAATATATCCAATGTTACCCTATTCTTGTTTTGCATCTGCAATGGCTTCCAATGCATTGGTGATGGCATTTTCCTGGTAATAACGGGCTTGGCTTCGATGACGGCCAGATTGCGATTCCGGTACTGCAACACATAATCGGCTTTATCTGGTTTACTCCGTTGTCTGTTACCAATCAGACGGCCTTTGGAGATGGAAAATTCTTCCCGAATACGTGAACCATCAATTTTACCCCAACCCGCTTCTTGTATGGCAGGCAGGATTAAATTTGTGCGTGTTTCCTGTTCATTCATTGACTTTTCTCTGGATTCGTTGCATTATATTTTTGGTTTGGACTTTTCGGTTTGTCAGGAATCGTAGGTGTTAATAATCCCTCGTTAACTAATGGGTTTAAAATTTCTTTTCTAAAATAATCTCTACTCTTAAATCCTAAATATTTTTGTATTTCTTTTCTTGTTTTTGGTGTCTTACAAAACTCAAGAATTCTCTCCCTTTGTTCAGCTTGCATGGTGACTTGCATGGTATCTTGCACGGCAGCTTGATCAGTGAATTGGTCACTCGCTTGGTCAGCAACATGGACAATTGTTTTAAAAATATCACCTTCAATCAACTCAATGGGTTGGTCAGAATACAATTTTCCGTATTTATTCAAATTCCTTGTTCCTGAACCCAGTTCATCCGCATGACCTATTTCCTTGAAGATTCTTTCTATGGTTGGATTTTTGGGATAAGGCGTAAAATTTTGTAAATCTATGGCTCCAAAACCGTGGGGCTTATTACTGTTTTCAACGTAAATCCGATTACGTTCAATGATGAACTTTGCCGGAAATGCATTTCTGTATTCACGATGAATGAGCATATTGGAAGCAAGTTCCCGGACAATATGATCTCTCGCACTAATTCTCTGGCTTTTTTCTGTATAAAAGGGATCAGATAAATGCTTTTGACCAAACTGCATAATCCGGTCAAAACTATCTAAAAATTCGTTGACTCATAATAAAAGGTAACCGTAATTAGTTAAAAGTCGTTGATTTAGTTTCCTCAAAAATGCTTGTAGTCTTGTTAATAAATTGTTTGATTTTAGTTACCATACCGCTTTGCAATTTAAATGGATTCAATTTAGCAAATTGAATCAACCGCCTGATCTTGCAATTAGTGGGTTAAACTATTTAAGATAAAATAACAGAGGGCTTTGCAAAACCTAATGTGTGAAGAAAAAAGAGGTAAAATTTGCTTGATTAAGGCGGGAAACGCAGTAAATAGTGGGACTATGGACAAGTTTTCCCCCGCCTGCCACCTTAAATATACTAATAAAGGGGCGGGCAGGAACGAAAAACAGGCGGATTTTGCACTTTTTAATTTGGGCAAAGGGTTTTGCAAAGCCCTCTAACAATAAGATTAATTCTGAAAATGTGAACCATTCGAATATGTTGGTATTAGTGGCAATCACACTTTATTAAAATTGGTTTTATTTATGTTAATATAGGCTCTTGAGCCTATTGTCGATGAATTGTATTGTAAGTAATATAAAACCGACTAACTAATAAAATATAAGGAGATCAGATATGGCTTTCACCGGAAACGAAGATCATTCAATAACACTTGAAGATGCTGTACAATTAACTGCAAATTACAGGAAAAATGCTGGAGAAAAAGCGATTAAAGGAGGCTTTTTTGGCAAAACGGTTCTTAAAAATATTATCAACCAGAAGGGATGTGTTGGTATTAAATTTTACTATGGTCAGAATAGCGATGGAAAGCCTTGTCTGGTATTAGTGGGTGCTGATGCAGCAGATAATGATATGACAAGTGGATTATTAGCAGAAAGACAACTTCCTTGTCCTCCTTACTGCGGCGAGAATAATGTACTAAACAAAGATTAAAAAGGTTTGCTGAATCCACTAACATTAGCAATAGTAGCAATTATATCAAATTTATTACCAATTATTTGTGGGTTATATTGGTATACACATGTGAAAAAGGAGTTCAAACTATTTCTATATTTTCTAATGATTGCATTTATTTTTTCAATTAGTGTGATGCTATTCTGGTTTAGAGGGATAAATAATTTGTTTATTATGCATTTTTACACGGTATTCGAATTTATTTTTATTGTTTATGTTCTCTCACAATGGCAAAATAAGATTAAGCCCAAAATGCTACTTTTAATAACCTATATTCCATTTTTCATAATCTGGCTGATTGCTAAAATATTTATTGAGAATACTACAAATTTCGACCACATCAGTAGTTCACTATCTAGTGCTATAATCACGGTAATTTCTGCGTATACTTTATTAGGATTGGTTAAAGATTGGGGCAAACCCATAGAAAATGCGGTATTTTTGATTGTATCTGGGTTTTTAATTTATTTTTCAGGAAACTTAGTATTATTTGCGTTGAGTTCAACAGTGATTCCTGCCTCGTGGGTAATCCATAATGGATTGGCAATAGTTGCAGACTTATTTTATGCAGGAGGGTTTTTAGCATTACGACACCTCTAGAATATTGGTGGGCGCTGATTATCGGTACCCTGGTTTTTCTATCATTTTCAGTAATAATTATTACTGCAATTGGTTTAAGTCGTAATCGACTTTTAAAAGCACAAAAAGAAAAATTAACTGTTGTAGAAGCATCTGAAAAAAAGTATCGCAACCTAGTTGAATCCATAAATGATGGTGTGTTTGTTGTAGATAATCAAAGTGTGTTGTTATTTGCCAATACAGAGCTAGTGAAATTATTGGGGATTCCTTTGGATAAAATTATCGATCAACCTCTAAAAGAAATTATCCAAGGAGAAAATGTGAAAAGTCTTTTAGCGTGTATTAAACAGACCTTCAACACAGGTATGGTAGAAAAAGTTGAATTTGACTTGACCATTGGCAAGAAATTATATTGGTTTGAGACAATACTAATCCCACAGCAAGAAACTGAAACATCTTCCTTTAATGTTTTAGGAATATCACGGGATATAACTGACAGGAAAATATTAGAGAACAAGCAAAGGGAATTGGTCGCAACACTAAAAAGTCAGCAGGAGACTCTAAAATTGTTATCCAAAGAAGTTATCAGAGCGCAGGAAGAGGAACGGGCTCGAATCAGCAGAGAGATCCATGATGAAATTGGTCAGGCCTTAACAGCAGTGACTTTTAACCTGGAATTGCTGAGCAATCCGGAAAATCAGAAAGAAGAAATAGAAAAACGAATTAAGGATTGTAAACGATTGGTTGAATCCACTATAGAAGACGTGCGCCGGTTTTCTCATGAGTTGCGTCCCGCCATATTGGATGACCTTGGGTTATTACCTGCTTTCCAGTCCCATGCCAGGGGATATATGGAAAGGACAGGTATTGAGATTCAAATCAATGGCCTTAAGGACATTGATGAAATCAGCGATGAACTAAAGACGGTACTCTACAGAATATTTCAGGAAAGTTTGAACAATATTGCCAAGCATGCTCATGCCAGTAAGGTCAAAATAGATATTACCCATCAAGGGGATAAACTGAATTTTAAAATTAAGGATAATGGAGTTGGATTTAATACGGATGAGGTTTTAAATAGAGATGTCAAAACAAGGGGGTTGGGTATCAAAGGAATTAGGGAGCGTGTGGAGTTGATTGGTGGGGAATTGAATTTAAAATCCAAACCCAATAAAGGGACTGAATTATGGGTCAGCATTCCCTATGGAGAAGCTTGAGGTTTAGTATTTAATTAATAAAATGTAAGGAGTGATTGTCGTATGAGTGAAATCACTGTTTTAGTTGTTGAAGACCATACCATTGTGCGTCAAGGTATTGTAAGCCTGATTAATAAAGAGGATGATATTACTATTGTAGGAGAGGCAGATGATGGAAGGCAGGCAATTAAACTATGTAGAGAGAAAAAACCTAATATCATTGTGATGGACCTGGCCATGCCCCATTTAAATGGTATAGAAACGACCCAAATCGTTAAAAAAGAGTGTCCTAAAACCAATATTATCATTTTATCGATGTATTCGGAAGAAGAGTATATTTTCAAGGCCATAGACGCGGGGGCTTCAGGTTACTTAACAAAGAAAAATGCTGCAGAGGATCTCATAAAAGCAATACGGGCTGTACGTGATGGAAAAACATTCTTTAGTCCAGAAGTTTCTAAGACTGTCATGAATTCCTACCATTTAATGATGAAGAAATACGGAACGCTTGATGAGGTATCAGAAAAGAAGAAACTCACTTCTCGGGAATTGGAAGTTTTACAATTGATTGCAGAGGGATACACATCGAAGAAGATATCAGAAAAATTGCATATCAGTACCAACACAGTTCAAAGACATCGAGAAAAAATTATGAGAAAAACCGGCATTCATAACGTAGCAGGGTTGACCAGATATGCACTGGAAAAAGGAATAATTGAATTGGAGTAGACTGATGGCTATTTCGGTCTATTTGGAAATTCCGGAAGTTTCTGGCAGTGATTCCGGTAATATTTCCGACACTTATTTTAGCTTCCTATACTGTGGTTTTAAGTTACTCTAAAAGTCAGAAAGAGTAAGGGAGTTTTGTATTTTTCTCATAGATTCGCCTTTTAAATTTATTTTGTTAGCATTGTGGATTAGTCGATCTATGATGGCATCGGCCAAGGTTGGATTTTTTAAAATATGGAAGTACTTTTGGTAGGCTTCAGTAACAGAGTGGCTTTTGGGGTCTAAAACAGGAAATAAAAACCCCCGTTATGTCGACGACAAACGGGGCTCACGAAGAGCGGGACCGAAGAGACTCGAACTCTCGACCTCCGGCTTGACAGGCCGGCGTTTACTGACGAGGAATAGTAGTCTAGTTGCTGTCAGGTTGCTAATTTGTCTTAAAACATTCGAAAAAAAATTGGTTCTACTAAGCTTGCGATCATCCTAATTCCTGTAATTATCGCATGTGGGATATTACATTCCACCACTAGAATTTTGGAATTAAATAGAAATGATACAAAAGTTTATATATTTTAGAAGCAGCTTGGCAGCTTAATTCCCGCATCTTTATGGTTAGACCATATTATTCCGATGACGATTCAAGTATGATAACGAAGAAGCGATTAGTAAGCGAGCCTCTACTTCCAAAACCACATGTTGTTATATTGGGAGCAGGTGCAAGTAAACAAGCATTTCCACGAGGTGATGCGAATGGAAGAAAATTGCCAGTTATGGACGATTTTGTAGATATAGTTGGTCTGCAATCAATTTTAGATAAAAGTGCTATAAAATTCGAAAATAGAAATTTTGAAGAATTGTATAGTGAGTTATATGAGAAAAATCCAAAATCCCAAATACTTAAAGATGTTGAAAAAAAGATAATCATGTATTTTGATAGCCTTAAGATAACAGATGAACCAACTTTGTATGATCATCTGTTATTATCTCTTAGATCCAAAGACGTTGTTGCAACTTTTAATTGGGATCCATTGTTGTTCGACGCTTGGGTTAGAAATCTAAATAAAGCACAGCTACCTGTATTATTACATCTCCACGGAAATGTAAGAATTGGGTATTGTAAAAACCATAACTTTATGGGTGATAATGGTAGATACTGTCCAGAGTGTTATGAAACATTTACTCCTTCACAGCTTCTATACCCAATTACAAAAAAAAATTATAAAGACGATTACTTTATAAAAGGTGAGTGGGAAGTTCTCGAGAACGCTTTAAACAATGCATTTGCCATCACCATTTTTGGATATGGTGCACCAAAAACTGACATAAATGCAGTTGAACTGATGGAGAAGGCTTGGAAGGCTAAAGGCAAGAGAGAACTTGAGACCTCTGAATTTATCGACGTGAAAGAGGAAGAATTAATCCTACAACAATGGAAACATTTCATTCACAGTCAACATTATTTACATTTTAATGATTTCTACCAGTCTTGGATTCCAAATCATCCTCGTAGAAGCTGTGAAGCACTCTATGTGCCAACCATATTAGGTAAATTTGTCGAAGAATTTCCGATTCCAAGGGAACTAGGATTTGATGAACTCTTTACTTGGCTCTCACCTCTGATTGAAGCAGAAGAAAAATTGATTAATCCAAAACCACAAAATGCTACTTAATATTTGCTGATACGGATCCTTAACTCTGGGGTGAGGAGACTGGTATCAAAAAGATGTATTGAATTTTAGAGTAATGAAAATGTAATTAAAATACTTTAAGAACGTAAATTCTTATGCATCACTAATATTGACTATCTCTTGATTATAGTATAATGAATTTATATTCTTGGAAACGATTCTGAACTGACTACGTCTTTTCACTTTTTGTTTAAATGAAACGTTTACCAGTTTTATTCGCGGATCATAAACTATAGTTCCTTCAGCTAGTTGTTTTAAAAACAATATAAAATCCGTCCGGATCCCAAGAATTATAATATTACCATACCAGTATCTTCTTTCAATTTTCTTGCTTAGTAATCCATTCAAGTCAGGTTGCATCCGTTTTCTTCCATTGCTAGTTCCCGCAATTGAGAATAGGGGATAAGTAGATAATAAACTTTGCACATAACAAGCTTGGTTATGTTTTCTATTCCAATGTTTGAGTAACGATGCATATGACCAGGTGGCAGCTTCTTTATCGTCCTGAGCAATTAATGCAATTCTTCCATTGGTATCCGTTATTTTATTTGAATTTTTATCATAGCCAATTAATTCCATTCGTAATTTGGTTAGACGACTAATAATACCCACCCTGTGAATACCACCAAAATTTAATCGGTCAGATACGCCGCGACGATCCGGATATCCATATTTCAAGATAAAATCTCTAACACCTGACTAAACATAATAGCCACCCGTTGGTTCCGGAGTCATAAGTGTAATCCGACTGCTTGTGTATTTATCAAATTCAAGAAGAAGAAACCCTGTCCATTCCAAAAAGTAAATAATGGAGAATTAAAACCCCGTTATGTCGACGACAAACAGTGGTTTAAGAGGAGCGGGACCGAAGAGACTCGAACTCTCGACCTCCGGCTTGACAGGCCGGCGTTCTAACCAACTGAACTACGATCCCAAATTTTTAATATTCTATTTTTTATCCCGGTAAATGAGAGCAATAGGAATAACGACGATATAACCAAGAAATAGCATAAGAGGTGCAATCGTTATGCTTTGCGTGCTTGTCGTTTCACCGGTAGCCATGACAATATATCCCACTGCAATAAGCAGGACGCCAACAGCAAAAATGATATAATTTTTACTGGTAAAAGCCCAACCTTCAATCAAATGCATCTGATGTTCTTTATGATCCTGCTTCATAGCGGCCGGAAAATTAACGAGTTCTAATCCATTGACCAAATGGAAACTTATTTAAAAGTGAAAATGAATTAATTATTTTTCCATAAATGAACAGAAGACTGAAAAAATACATTTCATCGTTTTAAATTCGCACCCCGAAAATCATGGCGTTACATTATTTTAATCCGGGGAAACGAGTGATCAGTGCGGTGATGGGAATATCATTTTTCAGCGTATTGGCTTTTTCCCTCCTCATCATTAATTGGCCTCAAGGGAATCCGTATAGTTCAATAAAAGTACAGATTCCGAAAGGTTCAAGTGTGTCTGACGTTGGCCGCATCTTGAAGGAAAAACAGATTATTTCAAATGAACGAGTTTTCAGGATTGCAGTATGGACACTGGGGTATGAGAAACGATTGCCGGCCGGCTCATATTCTTTAAACGGCGCCCGGTCTAATTATCAAATTATACGCCAATTGGTTCACGGCGCGCCCAATTTGAAACGCTTGACTGTTTTGGAAGGTTGGAATATTAAAAATATCGCCGCTGAAGTGGAAAAGATTCTTGGTACTGATGCAAATGATTTTTCGGATCTGTGTAATGACAGAAGTTTATTGAAAAAATGGAATATTGCTCACGATTCTTTTGAAGGATTTCTGTTTCCGGACACATATTATTTCCTGGAAAATGAAAATCCTAAAAAAATTCTGGAAACAATGGTTAAGGAATATCAAAAGTTTATGACAGATGAATTACGCAACCGCGCTCGAGAACTTGGGCTAAAAGAAACAGAAGTAATTACCTTGGCATCCATTATTGAAGGCGAAGCGCTTTATGATGAAGAACGGCCAATCATTTCTGGTGTGTATCATAATCGTCTACTGAAAAGGATGAAACTTCAGGCAGATCCAACAATTCAGTTCATCATAGATGATGGCCCCAGACGGTTACTAAATAAAGATTTGAAAATTGAATCCCCATACAACACATACTTGAATAAAGGATTGCCTCCCGGACCAATCAATAACCCTGGAAAAGAATCGATCATTGCTGCATTATTCCCGAACGAAAATGAATATCTATTTTTTGTTGCCCGTGGAGATGGGTTTCATAAGTTCAGTAAAACTAAAAAAGAACATTTGAAAGCAAAGAAAAAATTTCAAAAAATCCGTCGTCAGGTTCTGCAAAATGCAAAAACCACGAAATAAACTCTTAGTTATATGAAAAAACAACTCTTAAACGACGTACAGAAACAAGCTGTTGAAGCAGTTGGGAATCCGGTGTTGATTTTTGCCGGTGCCGGAAGTGGTAAAACACGTGTTTTAACACATAAAATAGCTTATTTAATTGAACACAAGCTATTTAAGCCAGAAGAAATTCTCGCAGTAACCTTTACAAATAAAGCGGCAGAAGAAATGACCAAGAAGGTCTGTGAGCTACTAAAAAATAAAGGAACCTACTTGGCTGTAGGGACATTTCATTCCATTTGTGCCCGATTGTTGCGCAAGGAAATTCACCGATTAGGTTTTTCTCAAGATTTTGCCATATACGATAAACAGGATCAATTGGTTCTTATCAAACTGGTGATGGATAATATGAATGTCGCCCGAACATTTATCGATCCGAAAACAGTCAGTAATAATATTAGTTTTTATAAAAATAAGCTCGAAGATCCCTCTCAAGCCTCGAAAGGCGCGAGGACAATCGTGGAAAAAACCATTGTTGATATTTATAAAAATTATCAAAAAGAATTGAAAAAAAATAATGCCCTTGATTTTGATGATTTATTACTGTTTCCATTAGTATTATTTGATAAATACCCGGATGTATTAAAAAAATACCAGGAAAAGTGGGGATATGTTTTGGTAGACGAATTTCAAGATACGAATCGCCCACAGTTCTTATTTATTCATGCCATTGCTTCTGAACATAGACAAATAACTGTTGTCGGCGATGATGATCAATCCATTTATGGATGGCGGGGAGCGGATATTCGAAATATTCTGGATTTTGAAAAATCGTTTCCCGGCTGCCAGGTTTTCAGGTTAGAGCAAAATTATAGATCCACTCAACAGATTCTGGATGCTGCAAATGCTGTAGTGAAAAACAATACAGAACGAGCGTTGAAAGAACTAAAAGCCATGAATGGCGTCGGCGATAAACTGGGATTGCTGGAAACCAATGATGAAATGGAAGAAGCGGACGCCCTTATAAGTGTACTGGAAAAAGAAATTAAAATAGGCAAAAGAACGTTTAGTGATTTTGCAGTTCTGTACCGTACAAATGCCCAATCCAGGGCACTGGAAGATAGTCTGCGCCGCAATGGAATTCCTTACAAAATCATTGGCGGTATTCGATTTTACGAACGGAAGGAAGTGAAAGACTTACTGGCCTATTTACATTTAATCGTCAATAAGAAAGACACAATTGCCTTGCGCCGGGTTATCAATTTCCCTCCGCGAGGAATTGGTTTAAAGACGGTGGATAAATGTGTAAAGCTTGCAGAAAATGAAAATGTAGAACTGTTTGATGTATTGGCTGATCCATCCAAGATGGACATCCGCGGGAAGCAGGCAAACGAACTAAAGAAATTTTATGATATTGTCAGTAAATACCAGGATTTACTGGATAAACTCAATGCAGGTGAATTGGTAAGAACCCTTGTGGATGAAACGGGTATTCTAAAATATTATAAAAAACAGGATACACAAGAAGATCTTGAGCGATTGAATAATATCAATGAAATTTTATATAGTGTTGATGAATTTATGGCACGAAATCCGGAAGCCTTATTGACGGATTTTCTTGAAGAAGTATCATTGTTAACCAGTATTGATCGTTGGAATGATCAGGCAAACAGAGTAACACTCATGACGGTACATTCATCAAAAGGGCTGGAATTTTCGATTGTCTTTATTACTGGACTTGAAGACGGATTATTTCCTTTGTATCTTACTTTACAGGATAAAAAGGAACTCGAAGAAGAACGCCGTCTGTTCTATGTAGGTTTAACCCGAGCGAAAAAGAAAGTATTCATGCTTTACGCTAACAATCGCCGCCGGGCAGGATCTGAACAGTATTATGGTATGGTTTCCCGGTTTGTTCGGGAAATTCCGGAAACTCATTTGGAAAAGATTAAATTCTCATCAGCAATGACACGTAAAGTCATTGGTTTATCCAGAGGAAAAACCAAGACGGAAGTTAAACGAATTGTGACCGTTTTTGATGATTTCAGAGTTGGTGATATGGTAAACCATGCTATTTTTGGTTTAGGAAAAATTATGGCATTGAGCGGTTCCGGGGAAAACCAGCGTGTCGGAGTGGTGTTTAAAGACGGGTTAAAGAAAAAATTGATTGTCAAATTTGCAAAATTGAAAAAAATTAGGTAACTAGAGAAAACATAATTACATCTCCCTAAATCCCCCTTTTTTTAAAGGGGAGATTATTATTTTAATTTCTAATATGACAAATGCATAATGGTCTTTAATCGATTATTAGATTTCAGTTAAAATTTCCATAATTTGCAATATGATTTTTCTAAATAATATTGATTATTTATGAAAATTTATTATAACCCCAAACTCAAACAACTGGCGTGAAATCTACATAATCATTCAACGCTTTCTGAAGTTCTACTTTGGATTCAATTTAAAGGTAAACAAAGATACGGGAATCAATTCTTAAGGCAAAAACCAATCTTCTTGAATACCTTAATGATCATTGGGATTTTCTACTACTTTATAACCTCAGTATTTCTCCTTTGAAAAAAATAGTTCAGACCAATTAATTTTCTTTCAGTTATACAAAATCATCCTTAATTTCTTTGAGACTCATTATCAATAAGGGTTAATCATGGCGAATAATCTAGAAAAATTAAAACAAGTTCTTGTGAAAGAAGGATTACGTTTCACGTGTCAACGCGAAGAAGTCTGGAAGGAAATTCTATCAAGTAATGAGCACCGGGACGCTGATGAAATTTATCATTCTCTCCGCAAAAAAGCGGTATCTGTGTCCAGGGCTACCGTTTACCGTACCATTGATGTATTGGTGAAGAACAATATGGTTCGCAAACTGGATGTTGGAATTGGACCCAATAAGTTTGAACATAAAATGGGTATTAAGCACCATGATCATATTATTTGTATGAAATGTGGTAAAATAGAAGAGTTTGTGGTGAATCAAATTGAAAAACTTCAGAAGAAAGTGGCTGAAGAATATGGTTTCAAATTGGGTCGACATAATCTTCAGTTGTTTGGGATTTGTAAGGATTGTCAATGACCCTTTATGATTTAAAAGACGGAAAAATTGCCACGATTCAGTCATTCTCCGGTGAAATGGAATTGCAGTCTCGCTTGGTGGAAATGGGTATTATGCCGGGGATCCAAATTCGTAGGATAAAGACCGCACCTATGAATGGCCCCATCGAGATAAAAGTACGCGATTACCATGTATCATTGCGGCAGGAAGATGCCCATTACATTCTTATAAGCGAATGAAGAAAAAATTAGGTCAACACTGGGTTGCCTTAGTGGGTAACCCGAACTGCGGCAAAACAGCCATTTTCAATTTGCTAACCGGACTAAGTCAGAAAGTGTCAAATTATCCCGGTGTAACCGTAGAAAAAAAAATCGGGAAGGCTCATTTTGCCGACGGTGACCAGTTTGATCTTCTGGATCTCCCGGGAACGTACAGCTTAACTCCGGAATCAATGGATGAACGAATTGTAACGGAACAAGTTCTTAACTGGATCCACGGGGATAACCCTCCAAGTGTTATTGTTTCGGTGGTGGACGCCACAAATTTGAGCCGGAATCTATATTTATCGACTCAACTTACCGATTTAGGAATTCCGATTGTCATTGCTTTGAATATGATGGACCTCGTAAAAAATGACTTAAAAATTGATACGAAAAAATTAGTTCAGAAACTCGGGGTAGAAGCCATCATTCCCATGTCAGCAATAAAACGGTGGGGTCAGGATGAACTTTTAAATGCTATCCAAAGTTCAGTAAAAACCAAGAATATTGTAAACGGTGAATTTCCTGTCTTTCTTAAAGATGATTATGTAAATATCCTTCAGCCGCTGAAAGACTTATTGTTGGCGAATTTTGCCTGCAATGATCGTTTTGCAACTGCCCAGTCATTACGGTTAATCACGCGAAATTCAACAGTCGACATTTATGAATTGTTGATTGAAAATGGATTTCATGTCGACGGATCATTCATGAATGATCTGAAAGAAATCAGGCAAAAAGCAGTGGAAAACTTCGAGGAAATGGGGGTGAAACACCGCATTCTGGAAGCAACCCTGCGCTATAAGTGGCTGGATAGTGTACTGTCAGACGCCAAACTTCTTGTGGGTACGAATCTTTCTGAAGAGAGTTTTAGTGAAAAGGTAGATAAAGTTTTAACACACTCCTGGTCCGGTCCGTTCATCTTCATAATCATACTGTATTTCATCTTTCAATCCATTTTTACTTGGGTTTCTGCACCGATGGAATGGATTAATTCTGGCGTTGGATGGATGGGTATACAGGTGTTAAATATTATGCCTCCGGGGATGTTGAGGGATTTAATTGTAGAAGGAATTATTGCCGGTGTAGGCGCCATTCTTGTGTTCCTTCCGCAAATTCTCATGCTCATGTTTTTTATGACAGTGTTAGAAGATTCCGGATATATGGCAAGAGTGGCGTTTATGATGGATCGTTTTATGTCAAAAATTGGTTTACATGGACGATCTGTTCTTCCTCTTATGAGCGGTTATGCTTGTGCGATTCCCGGTATTATGTCTACACGAACCATTGACAGTTGGAAGGAACGATTGATCACAATTCTTGTATTGCCGCTCATGAGCTGCAGCGCTCGCTTGCCTGTGTACACGCTGATGATTGGTGCATTCATACCGGCAACGACTGTATTCGGATTTTTGAAATTGCAGGGCTTGATTCTGGTGGTGATGTACTTTTTAGGAACAGCAACTGCATTTATTTTAGCAAAAATATTCAGTATGTTTATTAAGGCAAAAGGAAAGTCTTCCTTTGTGATGGAACTTCCGCCATACCGGACACCTTTGTGGAGATCTGTTTACAGGAATGTATATAACCGCGGGAAAATATTTGTTGTCAATGCCGGAAAAATTATTATGTCCATTTCCATTATTTTGTGGTTTCTGGCATCGTTCCCGTCCGAGGGAGAAGCCTCAATTGGAAAGAATTCGATTCAGCACAGTTATGCCGGAAAAATAGGTCATGCCATTGAGCCGATAATTAAACCGCTGGGTTTTGACTGGAAATTGGGCATCGGTTTAATCACATCTTTTGCCGCAAGGGAAGTGTTGGTCAGCACCATGGCAACAATTTATAATGTGGAATCTGATGGCGATGGAATCGTGGAATTGAAAGATGCCATGCAGAATGATATCGACCCGGAAACAGGACAGCCGATTTATACACCTTTGGTTGCTCTTTCCCTTATGGTCTTTTTCGTTTTCGCAGCGCAATGCATGGCCACTTTTGCTATTGTGCGTAACGAAACCAATTCCTGGAAATGGCCATTATTCATGATTGTGTATATGAACTCGCTGGCTTACGGTGCTTCATTATTGGTATACCAAGGCGGCAAGATACTTGGGTTTGGTTGATGGTCTATCTACTCCACCAACCGGCGGATACGATAGATAAATTAGTGCCATTCCTGCCGGCAAGCAGGGTAATTTATTTCTGGTAAGCCGTATGAATATTCAGACAATTATTGCAATAGCTATTTTAGGCGGAGCACTTATTTACGCATTCATTCGCTTCAAGAAAAACTGGAAGCAGGGTGATACCGATCCTAAATGTGAGAATTGTGAAATTCCGGATATGATAAAAAAACAAAAAGAGTTAGAAAATTGATTGCCTCCCTGTACAGTGCCTTCGGGAGGTTTGTTGATTGCCTGCCCGCTTGCCTGCCTTCGGCATGGCCGTGGCGGGGTTGATTGAATGATTGATTATTTAATCGTCTCCCGATGAATCAGGAAACCAACATCTCCCATCATCCATTTCACATCTCCCATCACACATCTTCCATTTTCCTTCAAACCTCACACTTCTTTTTTCATCTTGATACTTCCCCGGGAAGTAACTCCATTATCAACAAAACCAAATTGCTCATATATTTGTTTAGCCCGGTCATTTTTCGGAGAAACATGCAAGGTGATATAATTTAATTTTAATTCTTTCGCAAAATGTTCTGCGTGGGCTAAAAGCTTTTTAGCGATTCCCTGGTGACGATATTTCTGATCAACAAATAAATGGAACAGGTGAGCCTTGCGATTCTCCGGAACCACCTTTACGCTTATATAAGCCACGATCCAGTTTTCTATCACTGCAATAAATGGCGTAACATTTTCTTCTTTATAAGACAGAGAGCACCATTTTCGGAAATCGAACGGATAAAACATCCGGGGATCGGTAAACTGCAGCTCTTTCGGGTTTTCGAACCAGTTTTGCAGGCAGGACTGTAAAATTTTCCTGTCATGAGTGTTGGAATATGAAACTGTTTTTATGATAACATTCATGGGTGAAAGTACAGTGATTAAACTTAACCTTTCAAAGGTTCTAAACCTTTGAAAGGTTATAAAAGTAACAAGCCCTCATCTTGTCCAACAAAAGCCGGGATGAGGGCTTGAAGCTTGCGAACTAATGTTCTTATTGTGAAAAGTCCACAAGACTGGGTTAAATTTCTTGCCAAAGTATACAATCGAATTTATTATCTATGCAAGAATTAGCGTATTTTTAATTTATTACGGGAGTTAATATGAGTACAATACTAGGACTCGATGTTGGACCCAATTCCATCGGTTGGGCATTAATATTTCCGGATAATAACGAAATAGTAGCTTCAGGCGTTCGTATTTTTCCGGAAGGTGTTGAAAATTATGGAAGTTACGGACAGCAAGAATCAAAAAATGCTGCCCGACGAATTGCACGGGGTATGCGCAGACAAAACCAACGGTTTAAAATGCGTAGAGATAATCTCGTACAGCAGTTAAAACAATTTAATATGTTCCCCCAAAATGAAAATGAATTACCATCCTTTTTTGCTATGAATCCATATGAGTTAAGAGCTAATGGTTTGGACTATCAACTTACTTTACTTGAGTTTGGAAGGATATTGTATCACATTAATGAACGAAGAGGGTTTAAATCAAACCGTAAAGCAGGCAGTTCTGAAGACAGTAAAATTTTCCAAAGCAAAGACGGTTTAGTTGGAATTAATGATACAGAACAGGGTATGATAGATGGAGGTCATAGAACATTAGGTGAATACCTGGACAGTTTGGATTCTAATGAACAAAGGCAAAGAAGTCGTTACACATTGAGGTCAATGTATGAGTATGAATTTGAGATGCTGTGGAAAAAGCAAAAAACATTCTATAAAGAAACATTGACTGATAAAGCAAAGGAAAAACTACAGCATGCTATTTTCTTTCAACGAAAACTGAAATCGCAAAAAAGTACAGTCGCCAAATGTACATTTGAACCCAAAAAACGATGTGCTCCAAAAAGTTCGCCTACTTTTCAATATTTTAGGATTTTAGAGCAACTTTCAAGATTGAAAGTAACTGACGGACAAAGGAAAGGTGATTTTCTGACGCAGGAAGAAAGAAATTTATTAGCCCATGAGTTGAATAAACGTGAAAAAATGACCTTTAAGCAAATATCCAAAAAACTGGGATTTAGTGAAGATACAACCTATAACCTTGAACATGAAAAACATTTGATAGGCAACCGGACGAATGCTCAACTTGCAAAAGTATTTGGTAAAAATGAATGGTATGAAAAAACATCTAACGATCAATATGACAGATGGAATGATTTTCATTTTGCTGTCGATATGAAATGGCTTAAAAATCAGGGAAGAACCAAATGGGGTTTGGACGAGGAACACGTTGAAAAAATAGAGAAAGTATCTTTGGAAAAAGGTTATGGCCGTATAAGCCAGAAAGCAATGTCAAAAATAATACCATTCCTTGAAAAAGCTCAAACGGAAGATGGTGATCCTATGACGTATGACAAAGCAGTAAAGGAAGCCGGTTATCATCACAGTGATGTTTACGACCACGCCGGAATGATGGAAAAATTACCTCTACCTGATAATATACGTAATCCAATCGTTCAGCAAGCGCTTTTTGAAATGAGAAAACTGGTCAATGCCATTGTGGATGAGTATGGAAATCCGGAAATTATTAAAGTAGAACTAGTCCGGGATTTAAAACTCCCACGAAAAAGAAGAGAACGAATCTTTTCTGAAAATAGAGAACGACAAATTAACCACGATAGAATACGAGATATCTTGAATGATCTTGGAATGGTTGGGGTATCAATGGATGACATTGTTAGATATAAATTATGGGAAGAGTGTGACAAGATATGCCCATACAGCGGAAAGAAAATCAATTCTATTGCCCAGCTTTATAGCGGTGAATTTGAGGTTGAGCATATACTTCCTTATAGTCGAAGTCTTGATAACTCGTACATGAATAAAACTCTTTGCCACAGGGATTATAATAAGGACAAGGGGAATAAAACACCTTTTGAAGTTTGGGGTGAAACATCAGAATTTGAACAAATTCTGGAAAGAGCAAAAACACTGCCGTATCCAAAATACAGGCGCTTTTTGCAAAAGGAACTGAAAGAAGATGAATTCATTAATAGACAATTAACTGATACAGCATATATTGCTACAGAAATAAGAAAATATTTGTCTTATATCTGTACTGATGTACGCACAGTTCCGGGAATGGCCACGGCAAAACTCCGAAGGTTTTGGGGATTAAACACTATTCTTTCTAAAGATGTGGATATAAAAAATAGGGAAGACCACCGACATCATGCCGTAGATGCTCTCGTTGTTGCTAATACGGAACGAAAGTATATCCAGCATTTGTCTACGTTTCATCATTATAAACGAACTCCACAAAAAGAGCATTTCCCTCTGCCGTGGGATTCTTTTCGAGATGATGCTGAAAAGTCAGTTAACCATATTTTAGTTTCACACAAAGTCAGAAATAAATTGAGTGGCGCATTGCATAAGGAAAGTTTTTATGGAATAATCAATGATAGTGATGGGAATCCTAAAACGGATGACAAAGGACAGATTCTCTACGGATTGAAAAAACCTGTTCAAAACCTGAAGGATGCGGAAGTGAAAAAAATTGCTGATGATACAGTGAGAAAATCTGTAGAAGAATGGCGAGAATTAACAAAGGAAACACGACCGGAATTCCCAACGCTTCCTTCCGGACAAAAGATTAAACGGGTACGTATCCATGACGCTCATTCCACTGTGATTTAGTTAAGACCC
>JADFRD010000091.1 GCA_022561485.1 Fidelibacterota bacterium
AAGACTATGGAGGCAATTTTCGCGGGTGAGGTTAAAGGGGGAGATTTTGGTTTACTAGAGGTGACCGAAGAAACATGCCTGAAGTGTCATAATGAACGGAGTCCCTCATTTAAACCATTTGACTACGCAAATCGGATAAAAAAAATAGCCCATCCATACCCAGCTGATATGAAATAAAACAACATTTTTATTTAACAGAGGGCTTTGCAAAACCCTCTAACAATGATAACGGAGAATTCTTTGAAGGTAACAATAAATCTGTGGATTCTCCTTTATATTTGGGCACAGGATAATGAGACCTTCCGCGACTGTCATGAAAATGAAAAAATTGTAAAAAGCCCTGGAGGCTCCTGTATTTCCTGCCATGATAATGAATACGAAGTTATTTTGGGTTAACGGCAAACGGAAACTCAAGAATCTATAGTGACCATTGAATACTATTTGTTATGAATCATTTACGATGTTTTGAAAAATGATGAGCGAATAATTATTGACAATATGAAATCGGGTTTGAATAGGATTCGGAAGGATAAAAGTCTTGGCGTCCACAATATTGAACTGGTTCAGAAAGTCTTGGCTGAGTACACAAATCAATTGGTTTAAATAGGGTTTCCTCAAAAAGTACTAACCCTCAATATGATTGAATATACGGTAAATATTTTCTAAGTTAGTGCAAGGAAAAAGCCATTTATCGCCCAAAACCCATGCAGATGAGGAACTATGATTAAACAAACGAATACGAGTCAGGCAGCCTTTGACTTCAATTTCACATTATGTAACAGTCTATCCCCCAACAACCGCTGGTTCCAATTAGCAGATCAGATTCCCTGGGAGGCACTGGGTACGATTTACGAAGAGAGTCTTTCAATGAATGAAGGAGCTCCCACGATTTCTTCCCGAGTTGTCATTGGAGCATTGATTATCAAGCATATGAAAAATCTTTCAGATGAAGAGACCATAGAGGATATTCGAGAAAATCCTTATTATCAGTATTTTTTAGGATACAGTAGTTTTCAGTATCGTCAGGTATTTGCTCCCAGTTTGTTTGTAGAGATCCGGAAGCGTTTGGGTTTTGAAAAGCTTCAGCGTATCAATGAGACATTTCTTGGATTTACAGAGGGTAAGGCAGAGAGTTCAGATAAGGACTCTGATGATCCAGGGCATAAAGGGATGCTGATTATGGATGCGACAGTCGCTCCACAGGATATCACTTATCCCACGGATGTTGGTTTGTTAAACGAATCCCGTGAGAAATTGGAGAAGATAATTGATGAATTGTGGGTCCCTACCCCGGGAAAGATAAAACCCAGGACGTACAGGCAAGTAGCCCATAAGACGTATTTAGACTTCAGTCGCAGACGCAAACCACAAATGAAAACAATCCGTAAGGCGATACGGGGTCAACTGGGATATATTAACAGAAACCTGAAGCATATAGAAACATTACTGGATATCTATTCAGGCAAAGATTTTCCATTGTCCCATAACCAACTGCGTCAATTATGGATAATCAAAGAGTGTTATCGTCAGCAGGATATCATGTATAAGACAGAAACTCACAGCATCCCGGATCGAATTGTCAGTATATCCCAGCCATACGTTCGTCCCATCGTCAGAGGTAAATCAAAGGCAATGACAGAGTTTGGAGCCAAATTAAGTGCCAGTGTCATTGACGGGAAAGTTATTTTAGACCGGTTGAGTTGGGATGCATACAATGAGAGTGAAGATTTAAAACCAGCCGTAGAACGATACAAAGAGCGGTTTGGGTATTCTCCTGAAAGTGTGAATGGTGATAAGATTTACTGCCTGTCTGCCGGTAGGCAGGGAACAGTGAAAACAGACGTTACCTAAAATCTAAACGAATAAAATTGTATGGTGGTAATCCACTGGGTCGCCCTTCGAAAAGCAAGACCCTAGAGGAGAAGAAACACCATAAGGAAGAATCAGTGAAACGAAACAGAATAGAAGGAGTGTTTGGGTTAGGAAAACGGCGATATGGATTAGCCTTGGTCATGGCCAAGACACGACAAACCAGTGAAAGCTGGATTGCCATGGTGATATTTGTAATGAATGTGGCGGCAGTGTATCGTGACCACATTTTTTCTTATTTTTTCCGTGAAATTGAACACATAACAGGCTTATTGAGCCCTATGTTACACCATACTGTAATAAAACATGTTGAAAAAGTAAGATTAGGTTGGAAAGTAATAATACCGAATCAACTACAACATGAAACTAATTTACAAAAACTGGCTTTTTGAGGAAGCCCTACTTAGCACTCTACTATAAAGAGTGCTAAATATACTTGTATTTCATTTTTTAAATCAACTAACTTCCGTGCTGCCAAAAGGCATTTTACTGAAAGATAAATCAATAAATAACAACGAAAAAATAGGAGTTTAAAGATGGCTTTAAACATCAAACCATTGGCTGATCGTGTCGTGGTGGAAGCTGCTGCTGCTGAGGAAAAATCCTCCGGCGGTATTATTCTACCGGATACTGCTCAAGAAAAGCCGCAACAAGGAACAGTCTTAGCTGTCGGTCCCGGCAAAGCCAGCGACGCAGGCACAATCATTAAAATGACTGTAAAAAAAGGTGACAAAGTTCTGTATGGTAAATATTCCGGTACAGAAGTCAACCATGAAGGAAAAGAATATTTAATCATGCGCGAGAGTGATATTCTCGCAATCCTGTAAGGAGGAATAAACTCATGGCAAAAAACATTACTTATAGTTTAGACGCACGTACTGCCCTGAAGGCCGGTGTAGATAAATTAGCAGATGCTGTTAGAGTGACACTGGGTCCGAAAGGCCGGAACGTCGTTATTGAAAAGAAATTTGGCGCACCTACCGTTACCAAAGATGGTGTAACTGTTGCCAAGGAAATTGAACTGGAAGATAAATTGGAAAATATTGGCGCACAAATGCTCCGAGAAGTTGCTTCTAAGACATCTGACATTGCCGGTGATGGTACAACCACCGCAACTGTTCTGGCCCAGGCACTCATTGCTGAAGGACTCAAGAACGTAACGGCCGGTGCCAATCCAATGTCCATCAAACGTGGTATCGACGCAGGTCGAGATGTGGTCATAGAAGCGTTAAAAGCTCAAAGCAAAGATCTGCCTGACACAACACAAATTGCAAATGTCGCATCCATTTCTGCAAATGATGATCAAGAGATCGGTGATAAAATTGCTGAAGCAATGGAAAAAGTAGGAAAAGATGGTGTCATCACTGTTGAAGACAGCAAAACAGCCGAAACTTTTCTGGAGTTTGTTGAAGGTATGCAGTTTGACCGTGGATATCTATCACCCTATTTTGTAACCAGTTCCGAAACCATGGAAGTCGAGATGGAAGAACCTTATTTACTCATTTATGATAAAAAGCTCAGCAACATGAAAGATCTGCTTCCGTTGCTGGAAAAAGTGGTTCAAACCGGTAAACCGATTTTGATCATTGCTGAAGATGTTGAAGGCGAAGCGCTGGCAACACTCGTGGTGAACAAACTGCGAGGCACATTCAAAGTGCTGGCAGTGAAAGCTCCCGGATTTGGTGATCGCCGTAAAGCCATGCTGGAAGATATCGCTGTATTGACTGGTGGAACAGTGATTTCTGAAGATGCCGGTTACAAATTGGAAAACGCAACGCTGGAATATTTAGGTACAGCAAAACGCATTGTATCCGATAAAGATGATACTACCATCATCGACGGCGGCGGTACCAAAGACGCCATCACTGGCCGTATCAATGAAATCAAAGTTCAGATTGACAAAACAACATCCGATTACGATAAAGAAAAACTGCAGGAAAGACTGGCAAAGCTTTCCGGTGGTGTTGCCGTGATCAATGTTGGGGCTGCCACTGAAGTGGAAATGAAAGAAAAGAAAGCCCGTGTTGAAGATGCACTGCATGCAACACGCGCTGCTGTGGAGGAAGGAATTATTCCCGGCGGTGGTGTTGCATTACTCAGAGCACAGAATGCTTTGGATAAAATGAAGGTGAGTGATGAACAGCGTATTGGTGTAGATATTTTACGCCGCGCTCTGGAAGAACCGATCCGCCAGATTTGCAGAAATGCAGGAATGGAAGCGTCCATTGTAGTACAAAATGTACGTCAAGGTAAAGATGCATACGGTTTGGATGTTCGCACTGAAGAATATGTAGATATGTTCGAAGCAGGTATCATTGATCCGACTAAAGTCGCACGTGTGGCTGTGGAGAATGCATGCTCGATTGCTGGAATGATATTAATCACAGAAGTTGCGGTGACTGATGTTCCTGAAAAAGAAATGCCAATGCCACCTATGGGTGATCCCGGAATGGGCGGAATGATGTAATTCCAACTATCAAATAAAAAAAGCCCCGAAATTTTCGGGGTTTTTTTTTCTACTCGTTGACTGAAGAACATCACATGAGGTAACTTTATTTTTCCTATGGACATCATTCGTTTACATAATATGCAGTTTTACGGCTACCACGGCGTTAGTGCATCTGAAAAACATCTTGGCGGAAAATTTGAAGTGGATGTGGAAATGTTAGCCGATTTAAAGAAAGCGTGTGAAAATGATGATCTGAATGCATCCATTGATTACGAGGCAGTGTATAAAACTGTTGACAGTTGTGTTAAGAATGATAATTTTTATTTAATTGAAGCACTGGCAAATTCCATCGCCAAAGAATTATTGAATGAATTTTCCATTAGCAAAATTATCGTTAAAGTGCGAAAACCCCATGTACCCATACACGGTATGTTGGATACAGTAGAAATAGAAATTTCCCGGACAAAAGAAGATTATGCTTGAGACAGGTTTTCTCTCTTTTGGCTCCAATTTAGGAGACAAGGAAGCCAATATCGCCAGCGCTATTACGGCCTTATCTACGTTTCATGAAATAGAAGATCTTCAGAGTGCTTCTTTTTACAATTCTCCTCCTTTATACAATGCTGACCAACCGGAATTTTTAAATACGGTGATTAAATATACCACCACATTTTCGGCATTTGATCTCTTTGATGCTTGCCAAAACGTGGAAAGACTCTTAGGCCGTCCTGAAAAGCGGGAAAAAAATGCACCGCGAAGCATCGATATTGATATTTTGACTTATGGAACATCCTTTATTGAAACAGAGGTATTAACTATTCCTCATCCGGATTTGGCAAACCGAAAATTTGTGTTGGTTCCCTGGGCTGAACTGGCGCCGGATGCAATCGTACCTGTTTACAATATAACAGTACTAAATCTGCTGAATATTTGTAATGACCCCTCGATAGTGACTAAACATGTTATGGAAAAGAACGCATGAGAAATTTGTATTATGTGGCCATTGAAGGCCCTATTGGAGTTGGGAAAACCAGTTTGGCGAAATTACTGGCAGAACGTTTAGGCGCCCGCCTAATTTTAGAGGGATTTGAAGAAAATCCTTTTCTTTCGGAGTTCTATAATGAGCCGGAACGATACGCTTTTCAAACCCAGCTTTTCTTTCTTCTGCAACGGTATCAGCAGCAGCAGGAACTGCGGCAGGTGGATATGTTTCACAATCTGCTTATTGCTGATTACATGTTTGTAAAAGATCGTTTATTTGCATCTCTGAATCTGGATGAAAAAGAAATGACATTATATGAAACAGTCGCTAACCTGTTGGAACGAAATGTCATTAATCCGGATTTGGTCATTTATCTTCAGGCAGATACAGATACTTTGATGCGAAATATTTCCCGTCGGGGAAGGGATATGGAAAAGAATATTTCTGAGGAATATATAGATGCCCTTAACCAATTATATACGGAATACTTTTTCCGTTATCAGGATACACCGCTGGTTATCATTAATACCAATAACATTGATTTTGTACACAACTCGACAGACCTTGATGAAGTGATTAATTACATTCGACAACCGGTAACAGGCACCAAATTTTTTAACCCCGCAGCTAAATAACATAATGTTTAAAGCATTTTTAATTTTTGTACTGTTTTATGCCGGCTATAAACTGATTAAGAATGTTAAAATGATCGAAAAGTCACCGAAGAAAAAAGAAAAAACAGATTATAAAAATTTGGAAATTAGAGATGCGGAATTTGAAGATTTAGATGATGAAGAAAATTGAAAAATAATTGTTTTCAGATTGTGAGAAATGCTGAAATATTGGTCTATTGGTTTTACGGATGGGGATTGCATATTTAATGGTTGCAAATCATGGTTGGGGTAAACTGACAGGGGGACCGGAACGTTGGGCCGGATTGGGTGAATTTAGTCTCGATAAAAAAATATTTAAACCTAACCTAATTTATTCATCAGCCACGGATAAACACGGATAAATCAGATGGGTTTCAAATTAGCAAAATTATCTTTCCGGGGAACAAAACAATTGGTTACCAATAATACCTTATTATGTTTTTTATTTCAAACACTTCCGTTTATCAAGACTAAAGAATGAAAGCAGCCAGGATTCATTCACACGGAGATCGTGATGTTATAAAAATCGATAACATTCCCATACCCGAGCCTCAACCCGGACAGGTATGTATTAATCTGAAAGCTGCTGCCATGAATCATCTTGATATTTGGGTGAGAAAGGGGATCGTGGGAGTACAACTCCCGATGATTTTAGGAAGCGATGGGTCCGGTGTCGTTATTAAAACAGGGGATGGTGTTAATCGGTTCAGTGAGGGGGATGAAGTGGTAATCCAGCCTTTGGTGTATTGCGGGAAATGCAGGCAATGCATGGCCGGGAAAGAAAATTACTGTGATAAAATGGGAATTCTGGGCGAATCTGTCGATGGAACGAATTGTGAATATATTGTTCTGGATGAACGGTTTGTTGAACCGAAACCGGCTGGTCTGTCATTTGAAGAAGCAGCCGCATTTCCACTGGCAGGACAAACGGCGTATCAGATGCTGGTGAAACGAGCCCGGATTCAGCCCGGAGAAACTATATTGGTTTGGGGAGCTAGCTCAGGCGTAGGGCACATGGCGGTGCAGATCGCGAAAGCAGTTGGCTGTAAAGTGATTGCCACAGCGGGGTCGAAGGAAAAATGCCAATTTGCAAAGGAACTGGGCGCTGATTTGGTATTAGATCATTATAAAGATGATGTGGCTGATAAGATTAAAGATTTCTGTGGAAGAGTGGATGTTGTATTTGAGCATGTAGGTCCAAAAACCTGGGACACCAGCATGCGAGTGTTAAATAAAGGCGGTAGGGTCGTCACCTGTGGCGCCACAACAGGTGCAGCTGTTTCCATCGATTTACGCCATTTATTTTCTAAACAACAAACCGTTCTGGGTTCAACCATGGGCGATGCCGATTCATTAACGCAAATCATTAAAATGGTTGAAAAAGGACAGGTAATACCCAAAGTGGATAGAATATTTTCCTTGGAAGATATACGTTCCGCGCATGAATATCTGGAAAGGAGTAATCAATGCGGGAAAGTCGTATTAGAAATATGATAATTGAAAAATTTATTGAAAAAGAAACTTTGTGGAAGTTTCTCCCGATTAATCGGGAAATAAAGATGAATGCAAAAATAATTGTCATGGGTTTCCTCTTTACAACATTTCTATTTGCAGCAGAAGGATATAAGGGCTTCGGACTACAGGTGGGAGAACAGGGAACCGGAATATTTTATCATCAATCATGGCGTTCCAATGATGCAATGCAATGGGTTTTCCATGGTAGGATATTTGATGTAAAAGGCGATGACCAGATGATGGTCTATGATTATTACACCGGGCAAACTCGATCCGTAGGCGATAAATATGTTTATATTTTACCTATGTTTGGTGGCGCAAAATACTTTCCTTTCTATGACTCTATCGCCAACAACTTCACTCCATTTGCTACCGCTCAACTGGGACCTGTTTTGACCATTGATGGCGCTGATAGTGAGAAATTTGCCACACGCTGGGGAAAATCAAAAGGGTTATGGACTATCGGTGGTTATGTCGGTGTCGGTGTTGATTTTTTAATGGCGAATGGTATGATAGTATCGGTGGGTGCAGGGATGGACTTTCTACCAATGAATGGGAAAGTGAAGGACGAATCAAACTACAACGGTGCAATCATTCATTTTGCGTTCAACTGGCTGCGCTGATGGCTGAAACAGCCGTTTTGACAATATTAAACATTATTGAACACGGGAGGCGTGAGATGGTTCCTGATGGATTAGTAGCTGGTGAGTAGTGAAAGATAGAAAATGGAGAAATAACAAAAACATACTTTGCGGAAGCTATGGATTTATCCAAAAGTTCTTATTAAAATTAATGTGTCAATATAATAAGAACTTCCGCAAAGATAATTGATTAAAGGGAACACGGAAAGATTACATGAATAATTGTCTTTTTTGCAAAATAATAGCTGGAGAAATTCCTTCCGATAAGGTTTATGAAAATGAACATGTATTTGCCTTCCGGGACATAGATCCAAAAGCGCCGACTCACATTCTCATCGTACCCAAAGAACATATTGCAACGACAAATGATCTGGATGAATCTCACAAATCCATAGTTGGGGAAATAGTGCTAACAGCAAAACAGCTGGCAGACGATGAAGGGATTGCCGAATCCGGGTACAGAACGGTGTTTAACTGCAACAAAGATGGAGGGCAGGCTGTGTACCATATTCACCTCCATTTACTGGGCGGCAGGCAGATGAACTGGCCTCCGGGGTAATTTGGTTTCTGGTTGAGAGTGCCTGTCCGCCGTAAGCATGTAGGCGGGGTAACTGGTGGAGAAGCGCCTGGTTATTGCCGTATTCTATCGACATACAAGAATGATGTATCTTCAAATCAAAAAACCAAATTTTGCCATTAGGAGTAAAGCGACTATTTCGGGGTGATTTCCTTGGATTCGTTACGAGAAGGAAATTACCAATTTAATAGACGATGTGTTAGTTGTGGGAGTGCCGG
>JADFRD010000092.1 GCA_022561485.1 Fidelibacterota bacterium
CTATTCAATTGGTGAAAGAAGTGATTTCCACACCACCTGATATGGATTTTCTTGTGGAAGACCGATACGAAATTGAAGAAGCAAAAAAATTATTAACAGATTATGAATAGGAGCATAAAATGAGTTATAAAATTACGCTCTGCGGCAAAGGTGATAAAAGCATAATGAACCATGCCCAGTGCCCCGTCATGGTGGTAACCAAAGACTAAGCACATTTAGATCCTTTTCTTTGAGAACTTGAATAGTTGGTCTGACGCTTTTTTTATTATGAAACGAGTATGGTTTTTACGTTTAAAAGATATTAGCATTCTTATTGACCCTATATCTATTTTCCATCATCTTTCAATAGAAACAATACAGAGGTGTATACATGTATAGAACATTGTTCATTATTCTAGTCATTACAACATTACTGTTTGGTGACCAGAAAAGACCATTTCATTCCACACCTGATAGAGAAAAAGATATGATTCACATGTCCCTTGACGTTGAAGTTGATATTGTTGAAGGAACCATCACCGGAACAGTGAGCCATACATTCAGCCCATTTTCAAGTTCAACGAAACGAGTTTCATTTGATACTGAAAGCACTGAAATTCACCGCATCACACTTGGGAATGAGTTATTAAACTTTACACTGGATGGAGAAACTCTTTGGATTGATCTTGACAAAGCCTACGGTTGGGAAGATACCATCACTGTGTCAATTGAATTTACCTCCCGCCCCACGATTGGATTTTATTTTATTCGCCCAGATTCCAGTTATCCCGATAAGCAACTCCAAGGCTGGACACAGGGCGAAGATACCGATAACCACTTTTGGGTACCGCTCCATGACTATCCCAATGATAAAATGACTTGGGAATGCAAAATAAAAGTGGATAAACCATTGACGGTAATTTCCAATGGTGAGCTTGTTTCTGTTAAGGAAACCGGCGACCAGCGAACCTTTCACTGGCGGGAAAATGTACCCAATGTGAGCTACCTTTTATCCATTGCTGTGGGAGAATATAAAAAAGTGGAAGATGAATGGGATGGTATACCGGTGAATTATTGGGTTTATCCGGAGCATGATAAAGAAGATGCAGTCCGTTCATTTGGCAGGACACCTGCGATGATGGAATTTTTCAGTGAAATTACCGGAGTTCGTTATCCATTCGAAAAATATGATCAGACCATTGTCGAGGATTTCATGTGGGGCGGCATGGAAAATGTTACCAACACCCATCAGACAGACAGAACGATGCACAAAGAAGATGTACGACCCATTCATTCCAGTGATGGGCTTGTGGCTCATGAACTCGCCCACCAGTGGTTCGGCGATTACCTGACCACCCGGAACTGGCCAAATGTCTGGCTGAATGAAGGATTTGCTACGTACTTGGATTTGCTGTGGACCGAACACATTTCCGGTCCAGATCTGGCAGAATTTGAACGTCTGGAAAATCTCGACGCAACCCTCATGGCCGATAATGCCTTAAGACGTCCTACGGTTCAACCTTATTTTTACAACTCCATCGAATTATTTGATGCCAATATTTATGCCAAAGGTTCGGTTATTTTAAATATGATCCGCAGATACCTTGGCGATGATGCATTTTTCAGAGCATTGAAACACTATACACAAACACATGCAGCAGGAAATGTGGAAACAACCGATCTGAAAAAAGCTATCGAAGTGATAACCGGTAAGAATCTTGATTGGTTTTTCGAACAATGGGTGTATAAATCAGGAGTTCCTGATATCAATGCAAGTTACCGTTATAATCGCCATAGTAAGATTGTTTCGGTCACTCTTAAACAAACACAGGATTTAGAAGAAACATCGTTATTCAAACTTCCCATAACCGTTGTGATCGATGACGGCAGTGTTCATCGCCACAAAATCTTTTTTGATAAGAAAGAAGATACTTTCACCTTTCCTGTAGAAAATAAACCGCGTATGGTGATTGTAGATGAAGGATCTCAAATTCCAAAAAACTTGACATTTAAAAAGAAAACGGATGAACTTTTATACCAGTTACAACACGCTCCTTCACCGAACGATCGTATTTGGGCGGCTCGTGAATTAAAGGAAACCCGCTCTACAAACAAAATCCACAGCGCACTTGTATCCATGCTCACAGAGGAACCGAAGTGGTACGTCCGTAAAGCAGTGGTGAAAACGTATCAAAAGCTCAAGCCGCGGAAGGGCGAAACTGATCTAATGGCGCATTACGAAAACCAGGATGAGCGCGTACAGCGATCCATTGTTAACGCCTTGAAAGAATATGAAACGGATGAGGTCAGCACATTCCTGATGGATGTCGTTGAAAATGAAAAGAACGATTATATTGTCAGCTCGGCGTTATCATCTCTGATTAAAATCGATCTGGAGAAAGCAAAAGAAAAATTCGATTGGGCCATGGAACATAAATCTCACAATGAAACGATCCGATCCGCAGCATTGACCATTTTGACAGAAGAAAAAACGGATGAAAATTTGGATAAACTCAAGGAAATGGCGGTGTATGGAAATGCACCTTATGCATTAAGACAAACCATTTTCAGGCGAATCGCAGCATACAGAGAAGAACACACCGATCTTATTGATTATTTTGCAGATAACATTCATGATAAAGGCCGCAGAGTAAGATGGGTGTGTGCAGATCAGATCATCCGCTTTGGTTCAGCTGATCAATTTGCTGATGTGTTGGAAATGGCTGATATTGATCCACTGCGCGGCGGGAAAATATCTGACATTTATGATGCTTTAGATGAGCGCCAAGAAAAAGCAAAGAAGTCGAAAGATAGAAAAGAGATTAAAGAGGTCAAAAAGATGCAGGATATGTTTGTTGAATTTGCTGAAGATTGGAGCAATAAAAAGTGATTTCTATCTGGCTGACCCCTGCCGAAAAGGACGCCAAATATTTGCAAAACATTATCAACAATTTGGCGTCTGAATATCAGGCTCCTGTTTTTTCTCCCCATTGTACCCTGTACAGTCCGACTGACCTTGGAAAAATAGAATTAGAACGAATTCTAAAAGATGCAGCAACAGGGGTGGGTCCAATTTCTGTAACGAAGGATAAATTAAATCATACTCCAATTATTTGGAAAACAGTTTTTATTGATCTGAAACCCTCGTGGGAATTATCTGAATTAAGTCATCGGATTAAATTTGCTCTCCAAAATTCTAACCCTAATCCTAATCTTAATCCAATTCCATATTCCTTTTCACCTCACATCAGTTTGATTTATAAGGAAATGCCGGATGAACAGAAGGAGAAAATTATTCGTAATTTATCGGTAAAAAATTCGTATAAAATGGACAAAATTACCGCTATGAAAACAGGACATGATGTAAAGCATTGGGAAAAAATAGCTGAAGTTCAACTAAATGCTTGATTCAAAAAATACAGCGCTTGTTATCATCGACGTCCAGGGAAAATTGGCGCGGATCATGCAAAATGCCGATGATCTTTTCAAAAACCTCGCCATGCTTATCAAGGGCGCACGTTTGCTGGAAGTCCCCATCATCTGGATGGAACAGCTTCCGGAAAAACTTGGACCCACAGTTAAAGAAGTGAGTGAATATTTGCAAGGATTGAGCCCCATAACCAAAGATGTGTTTTCTTGTTGGCATAATGCAGAATTTAAAGCAAGGTTGAAGGAAATCAATCCGGAACGAGTATTTCTGGCAGGAATTGAAACGCATATTTGTGTGTACCAAACAGCCCTGGATTTATTGGAAGAAGGGGAATATGATGTAGAAGTAGTTGCCGATGCCACATCAACACGGTTACCATACAATAAAGAAATCGGATTGAAAAAAATCTGCGACTATGGCGGGGAAATTACCAGCGTGGAAACATTCCTTTTCGAAGTTCAGGGTAAGGCCTCCGGTGACAAATTCAAGAAATTGATTGATATTATTAAATGAGACTTCTCTAACTTTCAACTACCTTTAGAAGGTGGGAGCAAAAGCATTATGATTTGCTGAAGTACTACATCCCACCTTCTAAAGGTGAATTACCGATTCATCGGAGCATAACACTTCATAAATGAATTACCTCTTGAACTACAATATGTATAAACTGTAAATTATGTACATAATATACAGGAATTACAAATTATGACTAAAATATCCATTCTGGAAGCCAGGAAAAATTTGGCAGATGTGATTAATTCTGCCCAATATGGTAAAGAAAGAATTATTTTAACAAGGCACGGAAAAGAAGTGGCGGGAATTATATCTATTGACGATTTGAATCTACTTGAGGAATTGGAAGATCGACTGGATTTGCAAGAAGCGATTGAAATATTAGAGAACGACCATTCTGAATTTGTTGATTGGGATGATGTAAAAGATACCATTTAATTTTTCTTTTGTCTTATAAAATCCAAATTGAAAAACATGTTCTGAAGCAAATTGCGATTCTTCCAAAACCGTTTAAAAATCAGATTAAATCTTTTATAACTGTTCTTTCTGAAAATCCCAGACCCACAGGAATTAAAAAACTGCAAAGCAGTAAATCAATTTATCGTCAAAGAAAAGGCAAATACAGAATCATATTTTTTATTAATGATAAAAACGAATATGTAAAAATATTAAAAGTAGGGCATCGAAAAAATGTTTATTAATAGAGTCACTTTTTAAAATAGAGGACTGTATTGTTTATCTTTGCGGAGGTGCTACTTATTGTCTGGCAGATGGACCTGATGTACCATTTACTTTGCGGAAGTTTCCGCCGGTAGTCGGACAAGAATAATTTCCGCAAAGATAAGTTTAGAAGCTCCTAAAAATAAATTTGGAACTTATCCGGATTATTAAGTATAATAACGCGTATGGTAAAAAAGCTCATTTCAATCAATTTGATTACAATTATAGCCCTTGCTCTGGCAACGCCGCTGTTTTCATCTGAAGACTGTGATTTGCCTTGTTGTATAACAGTGGAAACCAGCTGCTGTATTCAGCCGGAGGTCGTTGATTGTCCAATGAGCATGACAGCATGTGAAACTCCCATTGCACTGCTGCTCATACCAGGGATAAATATTCAAACCAACCCAACAATAGATTTAGCGGCAAACTCACTCGCGGATGTAGTAATCTGTACCCCTGATATTTTATTGCTATGTAAATCAGAGATTCAAAATCTCTCGGCATCACCGCCGACCACTTTCCTCACTCCCCTCCGTATATAAAACGATTCTTTAGTTGAAACAGGTTTAAACCTGTTGACCGGGTTCGTACATTCAGTCCGTTTCCGGGATTTGATTTTATTCTCAACAAAAAGGATCGTTATGAATCGTTTAATAAAACAACAAAATATCACTGGAATATCGCTGACAGTCCTGGTGACTGTGGGGTGCCTTTGGGCAGGAGACCCCCCTATGCCAACGGAGCCGACATTGGATGACTATGTGTTGGCTGCCCAAAAACAGAATGCAGGCATTCGATCGGCCTACCATCAATGGGAAGCGGCTGTAGAGCAAATTGCCGTTGCAAAAGGATGGCCCAATCCCTCATTGAGTTTTGGGTATTTTTTAGAAAATGTGGAAACAGCTGTGGGACCCCAGGAATACAAGGTAGGTTTAACTCAAATGATTCCTTGGTTTGGAAAATTGGGCACCCAGGGGAAGGTTCAGACAGCCCAGTCTGAAATCCTTTTCCACCGGCTTCAGCAGAAAAGATTAGCAGTTGAATCCCAGACAAAATTGGTCTATTATGATTATTATTTTTTGGAGAAAGCGATCGAAATTACCCGGCAAAATATCGATTTAGTCCAAAACTGGGAATGGGTTGTTCAATCCAAATATAAAACGGCTATCTCCAGCCACCTCGACGTCATTAAAACACAGATTGAATTAATCAATTTAAAAGATGACCTGAAATCATTGGAGGGTAAAAAAAGACCTCTACTGCAAAAATTTCAAGAAATATTGAACGATACAACTCTGTCTACAGTTTTCATTGGTGATTCCTTGGAATTTCTAACGATTTCATTGGAAAAAACTCAACTGTTAAAAATGGCCCTCGGTAATAACCCGGGACTTTTAGCTGCGGGGAGTCTGGTGACCAAACAAACCCACGCTTTAAAGAGAGCCCGTTTAGAATACTTCCCTGATTTCGGGTTGGGAGTAGATAGGATTGGTACGGGAGAGTCTGAAAACTCCCCCCCCCCTACAGATAGCGGGAAAGATCCAATGGTATTCAAGGTATCACTTAGTCTTCCCATCTGGCTGGGAAAAAATGCTAAAACGGTACGGTCAGCTAAATACAAAAAAATTGCAGCCCAAGAATTCAAGCAGAGTGTAGAAAATACACTTCTGACAAATATTGAAAATGTTTGGTACGATTTAACCGAAGCAGAACGCAAATTTAATTTGTACAAGGATATTCTGATTCCCAAAAGCCTTGAATCCTTGGGCGCTTCAGAAAAAGCTTATATTAGTGACGAAGTAGATTTTCTGACCCTTGTGGATGCACAACGCAGATATTTGCATTTTTCACTGAAATATGAGAAGTCACTTGTGGACTTTCTTAAGTCCCGTTCAAAACTCGAAACATTAATAGGAAATCCCATAGGGAGTTAAATTATGAATAATATACTTGATAAAATAAAAACAGCAGTTTTTTCCATCCCGCGCTACGTTTGGGGATTAATACTTGTAGCCTTTTTACTGGGCTTGTGGATTGGCGGTCCCGGAGAGGCGAAGGTAAAAATGACAGAACATGATCTTTCATCAGCTCAATCGGAGGTCGCATTTTGGACCTGCGCGATGCATCCCCAAATCAACTTACCCGATCCGGGGCAATGTCCCATCTGTTTCATGGATTTGATTCCTATGGAAACGTCCACCGGAGGAGAAGGCCCCCGTGAATATAGAATGTCAGAAGCAGCAGTGGCCATAGCGGGTATTGCCACAACACCGGTCCGCCGGGATATCGCCCGCGCGGAGACCAGACTATCAGGAAAAGTGGCATATGATGAAACGCTGATGAAGCACATTACCGCCTGGTTTCCGGGACGATTAGAACATCTATATGTTGATTATACGGGTATTTCTGTTAAGGAAGGTGACCATATGGCTGAAATATACAGCCCGAAACTTTATGCTGCTCAGGAAGAATATCTGCAGGCCTTAATGATGGTTGAAAGAGAAAAATCTGTTGGTAGTGTAGGCGGGCGCAGCGCCCAAGTAATGTTGGAGTCGGCCCAGGAAAAACTACGACTATTGGGTTTGACGTTGGATCAGATTCGTGAAATTGAGGACCGGGGTACACCTTCGGACCGGATAGAAATATACAGTCCCCTTTCCGGTATTGTTATCCATAAGAATGCAGTGGAAGGGATGTATGTAAAAACAGGAACGAGAATTTATACGGTGGCTGACCTTAGCCGGGTGTGGATAATTCTGGATGCCTATGAATCGGATCTGGCATGGATGGCTTATGGTCAGGAAGTGAGCTTTCAAGTAGAGGCACTGCCGGGGAAAATGTTTTCAGGACGCGTCTCCTTCATCGATCCCGTTCTGGATCCCAAAACAAGGGCGGTCAAAGTTCGGTTGAACATTTCGAATCAAGATGGAAAATTAAAACCCAATATGTTCGTCAAAGCGACGGTTCACTCGCAAATTGATGCTCACGGACATGTTGTGAATCCTTATATGGCCGGTAAATGGGTAGGTTCAATGCATCCTGAAATTGTAAAAGACAATCCCGGTGATTGTGATATATGCGGAATGCCCTTGGTCAGGGCGGAAGATTTGGGCATCGTACATGGGTCCCAAAGCATAGAAAAACCACTGCTTGTTCCCGCCAGTGCAGTGCTCTTAACGGGTAAAAGAGCTGTGGTTTATGTTCAGGTTCCTAACCAAGCTGAACCTCTATTCGAAGGTCGGGAAGTACAACTTGGCGCCAGAACAGGTGATGATTATATCATAGTATCCGGTTTGAAGGAAGGTGAGCTGGTTGTGACAAAAGGCAATTTCAAAATTGACAGCGCCATGCAAATTGCGGCTAAACCCAGTATGATGAATCCGGAAGGCGGCGTGGCCATGACCGGTCATGCCGGACATGGTGATATGTCCGGATCAACTCCCAAAACAAGCCAAAAACAGAGTCAGCCTGCCGAAGATCATTCAGCCCATGTTCCCCGGGGAGAAATGAATGTAAATGAGCAGTTTATGACAGCTTTGGATCAAATTTTCCAATCCTATTTCACAGCCCAGTCTGCTTTGGCTGCAGATGATCAGAATCCAGCGGTTGAAGCGCTTTTGGCTTTCCAGAATATGGTAATCGAAACAACAACTGATAAGACAGCCTTAAGTGGACAAGCTAAAACTGAATGGCAACAAAATAGGAAAAGCTTGCTTTCCAATCTGGAACATCTACAGCATTGGACGTCGATAGAGGCCGTTAGAAAAGGGTTTAATAGTTTATCAGCAACTATGTTAGCGATTGAACAAACCTATGGACATTCGGGTGAACAGAATTATTACCAGGTTTTTTGTCCAATGGCATTTGATAATAAAGGAGCCTATTGGCTGCAATCATACTCAACCGTGAAAAATCCGTATTTAGGATCAAAAATGCTTGGTTGCGGGGATATCAAAGCTGAATTCAATCCGCAGATTATGACGGACATGAAAGGTGGGCACTAAGATGAATTCTGATGTTCGCTTGTCCATGTTGGACAAATTGATCAAATACTGTCTCGAAAATAAATTAATCGTGGGTCTTTTCTTATTCGTCATGGTGACTTGGGGTATCATGGTGGCGCCTTTTGACTGGGATATTCCCGGATTGGAGCGCAACCCTGTCCCGGTGGATGCTATCCCGGATATTGGCGAAAATCAACAAATTGTATTTACGGAATGGATGGGGCGGTCTCCTCAAGATGTGGAAGATCAAATAA
>JADFRD010000020.1 GCA_022561485.1 Fidelibacterota bacterium
TGTCATTTATAAAAAAAGTGTTCCATACTATGAATGTGGCCCAACATCATGTATTCCAGGTACTGACAAAACGCAGTCAACGATTAAAAGAATTAGCTCCGGAGTTAAATTGGTCGCCAAATATATGGATGGGTGTTAGCGTTGAAGATCAAAGCGTTGTTAGTCGCGTAGATGATTTAAGGGACGTGCCGGCACGCATTCGGTTTTTATCAATAGAACCATTAATCGGTCCAATAACCAACATTGGTTTATCTGGGATTAATTGGGTTATAGTCGGTGGCGAGTCCGGCCCAAAAGCCAGACCAATGAACCCGGAATGGGCACGAAATATCCGGGATTTATGTGTAGAGAAAAATGTGCAATTCTTTTTTAAACAATGGGGTGGTGTAAATAAAAAGAAAACCGGTAGAAAGCTTGATGGTGAGTTTTGGAATCAGCGTCCGGAATATTTCCATGAAAAACAAGAATACTTGTTTGTTTAGTCATACCTTATCTCAATCCAGGGTATATAAGCACCGCTAAAAATAATAGCACATTTTTTTTACAATGATAAAACAGCCTGAAGGGCCGGGCAACCTTTTTTCATCATGCTGTAAACTTCCAAGATTTTTCAATTGTCACAGTAGTTCTGTCCCTTTAAAAATAGAGACGCTGTACAATTTCTGCAACACAGGCAAATCGCTTTCGATTTTCCACTTCTATGCTGACTTCATTGACTATTTCAATACTATTTTTCATGGGGGTCACAACCACGAGACGTGTACGCGCTCTGACTTTTGATCCGGATTTTACTGGGAATGGGAAACGCACTTGATTCAAGCCATAATTAATCAACATCCGCGCTTCGGGGTATAAATTATTTTCAGAGTTAATAGCATTTGTCAACTGTGGGATTAAGGACAGAGTTAAAAAGCCATGAGCAATTGTTGTTTTAAATGGGGATTCCTTGTTTGCGCGCACAGGGTCTGTATGAATCCATTGATTATCACCTGTTACTTCTGCAAATTGATCGATACAATTCTGGTCGATGGTTACCCAATCTCCCACAAATAATTCTTGACCAATTTGTTTTTTCAGCTCTTTATAGGCTTTTTCTGCTGCCGCATTTTGGATGACATTTTTTGAAGAAAAAAGTATACCTCCCTCAAATGGATTATGTTCAATCATCCATGGATTATTCAATGTATTCGAAATTTTATTATTAAAAGTATTGGACCAATGTTGAAATTGGGGTTCTAATTTGGCCCTGAACTGAGTTACGCTCCCCTGGAGATCTTCGGTCTTTGCGCGGATAAATTCTAAAACGTTCATTTAATTATTGATGGTCATTAAAGTGACTATACTATTTTAGCCTTTTC
This sequence comes from Fidelibacterota bacterium, assembly GCA_022561485.1. Taxonomy (GTDB): domain Bacteria; phylum Fidelibacterota; class Marinisomatia; order Marinisomatales; family TCS55; genus JADFRD01. The sequence continues at coordinate 1,359 of JADFRD010000020.1, forward strand.
TGTGAATGTGTTTCTGGCATTATTACGTATGATTAATTTAATAAGGGTCAAGACTAGTTAGGCGGGTTAATTCGAAAGATTTTCAGCCAAATGGTTAATGGTTGCTATCAGGCAACTTTCTTTATCTTTTTCATCATGCTGTAAACTTCCGAGTTTTTCAATCGTCACGGTAAACACACCAAAACTCTCTTCAACCTTGCTGCGTAAAATAAACAATTGCTCCCAATTGAGTAAATCTCCGTATTGATTAAACGCATTAGGGAACATCACACATGACTACACATCTTCTGAACTTACTTGTTTATCCTGTTCATTAAATTCTTTGGTATCATCATGGGCATAAAAAAATGATAACATACATAAAACAGAATTTTGGTTTTGATAATGTTGAGGTCAGTACATTAGGTGGGTATGACAATTTAAATTACCTTGTAAAAACCGGCGGTAAAAAGTATATATGTAAAACATATCCTTATAATACTGAATTATTCAAAATAATAAACGCTGAAAATGATACCCTTATATTTCTGTCAAAGTCAATAAAGGGTATATACCCTGAACCTATACAAAACCTCCATGGCTCATTTCTTTATGAAACTGAAATAAATGGTGGGAAAAAAATCCTTCGAATGTTATCATATTTAGATGGTGAATCTTTTATCCAAATAAAACACACTCAAACATTATTTGAATCATTTGGTACTTTTTTAGCTCAAATGGATTTGGATCTTCAACCATATAATAATAATATGATTAAGGCTCGAAAAAGTAAGTGGGATAATCAATACATCTATCTCAATAAAAAATATATACATGATATATCAAATCCGGACAACCGGAAAATTGTAAAATACTTCTTTCAACAATATGATGAGAATGTCTTACCTGTAATACAAAACTTTAGAAGGAGTATAATTCATAACGATGCCAATGAATATAATGTTTTAGTAAAAAACAATAGAGTAATTGGTATTATTGATTTTGGTGACTTAGCGTATTCCCCTCTGATAAACGAATTAGCTGTAGCATCATCCTATGCCATTTTTGGAAAGGAGAATCCAATCGATTGGGCTGCAATCATTCTGAAAGCATATCATGATATATTACCTCTCCGTAAAGATGAAGTAGATGTTTTATATTATTTGATTGCTGCCCGTCTTTGCATCAGTGTATGCAACTCTGCTCATAATAAAAAAATAAGCCCAAGCAATACACACCTCTTCCTTAGTGAAAAGGCTGCTTGGGAGCTCCTACATCAATGGATAACAATAAATCCTGTTTTAGCTAAAAACACTTTTCGTTCATCATTAGGTATGGAGGTAAACCGCTAAATCGGTTCCGGCTCCAGCGGATGCACCGAGATGGGGAACCCAAACGATTCGAATTCCAGTTCACGCTTTTGACTATCGATTAAATCACAAGCGGACAAGGATTGGTGCAATGATTCACGCTCGATAGACACCTATTCTTGGTTAGAAATCAGGGTTTATCAGAGCCACTATATACCAAGTCTACGGATGTTCGAATTCTGTCCTTTTCGATGGTCAGTTGACTATTCGTAGTTGTTACTTTAATAATACGGACTTTATTCTTACCCGTCGCTACTTCCACCACACTTTGAACGGGCTCCGGTCCATTGAACTCGAACTTTGGTTTGTAATATTTTGCAATATCAACTTCTCCTACCTTAATTTTCTTTCCCAGAATTTTGATATAGATTTTGTAAATAGCTTTTTCAACTTTCATTTTTATTTTATTTGATTCACTATCGTATGTCACAATCACCTTGCTTTTTACCGTGTTGCTGGTCTTAAAGGGTCCGGCTTTTAGATCAACCAAAGCGATGAATTGTGCAGAACCCGGCTCAAAATCGATCTCAGCTTTTTTCACTTTCCAGGTATATTTGATACCCCGTTTTTTACCGCTTCCTTTAATCGGGCCTATTGCCGCTATGAATTCATTCACCGTTTTCTCTGATATGGTAACGGTTACATCACCAGCTAATCCTTGGGAACTGAATAAGGTTAATGCTGCGCAAAGAAACATTACTTTTTTCATTTTGAACCTCTCTTGTTTTTACATTGTGTTCTATGGCCTCAATTTGCCGGAAACGATCCTTCTTGCTAATCAGAATGTATTGAATTCTTCCTTTTGGCCGATGATTAATAATACAAAAAGGTTTGGCCATTTTCCAACTTCTTCCATTGCAAATCTGCTAAAAATCCACAAAGACCTGCACACTGAAGCAACAAAGGAGTTGAAGAATTACGGATGGTGTATTATCGACGTAACAGTAATTTGTTTTCTTTCAGGGCCGTAATACCAAAATATTCTATATGCGCCTGGGGTGTTTTGCTGAGCGTATGATTCCCATAATTTTTCACCATTTGGGCCTGAAAGTGTTTTAAAAGGTTTAGTATTTAAACTTGGGTGTTTGGGATCATTTTCAAGAAATTTTAATGATTTTGTAACAGCTTTATAAACAACTTTTTTTGAATTATCATATTTAAGACCGGCTAATTCATTTTTGGAAGTATCGGTAAACTGTAACCGGTACATTTAAAGAGACTCTAAAAAATCATCCAAATTGTCCACTGAAGTAACTTTTCCATCAATGACATCCTGAATTCCTTGCTGGAATTTTTCAAATGCCTCCGGATTGTCAAACAGCCATTTTTCTTTTGCAGGGATTTTCATTTTAGGTTTTAACAAAACATCTCCGGTTGAACTGATAAATATTTCAAATTCATCAGGTGGGGAAATTCGTTTATATAATGAAAATATTTTTGCACCTAAATTGATACGGTGTTTGTCGTCAACAGATTTTGAATCTACATAAACGAATTTTTCTTTATCAGATATTGTAAGTGTATTGCTCATTATTGACCTATTTTGATTTAATATCAATGATTGAAATTAATTTCACAGGTGGGAAGTTCCCACTTATATTTTATCTTTCCTTTTAATCTCAACAGGCGTAATAAGTGTTTGGCAGTAAAAATAATACTTGGAAAAACCGCTGTCCAAACATTGGACACCTTCATTTCCATCCTCAAATCACGCAACCTTCTTTATCTTTTTCATGACCTGCTGCAAACTTCCAAGTTTTTCAATCGTCACGGTAAACACACCAAAACTTTCTTCAACCTTCCCGCGTAAAATAAACAATTGTTCCCAATTGAGTAAATCCCCGTATTGCTTAAACGGTTTGGGGAACATCACACATTCATAGATGTCCGTTTCGTCTTCAAATGTCACAAATTCCATAGGCTCACGCTTCTTGGTTGCCGTGACCTTCCGGGTAATGTAAACACCGAGCAAATTGATGGTCTGTCCGGCGAATTTTGGAATATCCTTGGCTTTTTTGACCTTATTCTTAAAAGTGGAAAAATACGGCTCCAGCGGGTGCTCCGAGATGGGGAACCCAAACGATTCCATCTCCAATTCACGCTTTTGACTATCGGTTAAATCACCATTAGGCGTGGATGGTTGCAATGATTCACTCTCGTCGGAATCCAATTTATAACATGCCACCTTAAATGCAATTTCCCGATGGGTACGTTTTGGTTCAAGTTCTGTGAAACATCCGGCATTCGTCAACGCCATCAAATCCGAAAGTTCAAGGTCGGTTCGTAGTAAAAAATCCGAAAGCGATGAAAAATCCCCCGCTTTTCGCTCTTCTAGAATCTCGTTTATGGCATTTTTTTGTAAGCGGTTAATCGCCATGAACCCAAGGCGGATCTGGTTTTTCCTGCCTTTATAAAATCGCTCGCTTCGGTTAATATGCGGCCGCAAAATCTCAATCCCAAATCGCCGGGCTTCACTCAAATACGCATACGTGGAATAATATCCGCCTTGATTGGTAATGACAGATGAGAGAAATTCCGCCGGATAATGTGCTTTTAAATAGGCACAGGTAAAAGACAACATTGCATACGATGCCGAGTGCGGCTTGCAGAATGAATATCCGGAAAAGGACTCGATCATTTCCCAGAGAGTTTCTGCCAATTCTTTTGAATATCCCCGGTTTTCGGCACCGGTGATGAATTTACGTTTCCATTGTGGGACTTTATTGGCAAGCGCCGGACGCGAAATTGCTTTCCGCACATAATCTGATTCCGCGTATCCGAAACCGGCAATTTCCCGTGCCGTCATGGAGACCTGTTCTTCATAAACCATTATCCCGTAACTTTCATTCAGAAAATGCAGATCCGGGTGCAATAGTTCCCACGGTTTGCCATGGATTCGTTCAAGCATCAGGTTGATGTAGCGATTGGCAGCAGGACGAATGATGGAAGAATAAATAACCACATGTTCAAAATCCACAACGCCCGCCTTGGTGAGCAATAAACGCGTTGCCGGGGATTCAATATAAAATATGCCCATTGTTTTGCCGGATTTCATTAATGCTTCTGTTTTCGGGTCATTGTTGGGCTGGATGGTGTGATAATCCATCCGCTTGTCGCGATATAATCCGATCTGGCGCAGTGTATCCCGCACGACAGCCAATGAACGATTGCCAAGGAGATCAATTTTAAGCAGCCCTGAATCTTCAACCTGGTCTTTTTCCCATTCCACAATTTGCACACCCTTCGGAGCGGTTAAAACAGGTACATATTTGCGAATTTCATCCGGCACAATGATGACACCGCCAGGATGGACGGAAGACACCCGAAACGCTCCGATGATCTTTTCACTTTGCTCAATAATCTCCAAAAGTGTTTCATCAAGGTCAAGGTCTTTAAATCGCGGATCAGTCGTGATCCATCTTGCCAGTTCTTTTTTCCGAGCAAAATATCCGATACGTTTGGTCACTGCTTTGATTTCTTCATTGGAGAGTCCATATACTTTGGCAACTTCGCGGATCGCCGACCGGGGTTGTAAAAATACCTGGCTGGAAACCATTGCCGTGCGATGTAAACCATATTTTTTGAAGACATAATCCAGAATATCGTCCCGTTCGTCCCAGGGAAAATCAATATCAATGTCCGGCATATCCACCCGTTCGGGGTGAATGAAGCGCTCGAACTGAAGATGGTATTTGATGGGGTCAACTTGGGTGATGAAGAGACAGTAACTCACAATGGATGCCGCGCCGGAACCTCGTCCGATGGTTGCTTTCGTTTGCCGGACAATATCGTATACAACCAAAAAATAAGGTGAAAACCCCTTCTGAGTAATCAGTTCAAGCTCATATTCGATCCGATGTTTTATCTTATCGGTGATGGTATCAAATCGAACTTTAGCACCCTCGTAGACCAATGTGCGTAATGACCGATTGGCTCTGTGTGTATCTTTCAGCGAAACCTCCGGAAAAATGGTGTTGATGTATCTCCAATCTGTTTTACACCGCTCTGCCAGATATTGTGCATTATTGATTGCTTCCAAACTGTTTGGAAACCTGCGGATCATTTCTTTTTCCGAACAAAAATAATGATACTTATCCTTGATGTCGTCTTTCGTTAATTGTGAAAGTGTGGCGTTCTTTTCAATGGCTCGTAAAATTTTATGGGACTTTTGATCGCTTTTTTCCAGAAAATATACATCCCCGGTGGCAACCATATCGATTCCAAATTGTTTTGCTATTTCCTTTGCATATTGTTCGGTAATCTTTGGACGTAATTCCACAAACAAATGGGAGGAAGGAAAAATTTTTACCAGTTCGCTAATCGTCCCCTGCCGGTGAGATAACACAAACAATCCGTCCTGATGTTTTTGAAATAATGTCCGGATCGTGATCTTTGGTTCATCGTGTACCATGGAAAGCAAACGGCAAATATTTTCGTAACCGGTTTGATTTTCGGCAAGTAGAATAATGTCAAATCCCGGCGTAATGATATTGGTTCCGGCTATGGGTTGAATGCCAAAATCCTTCGCGGTCTGGACAAAGCGGATGAATCCGTACATTCCGTTGGTTTCGGTCATGGCCACATGAGAGAAATTGAGCTCCTTTGCCCGCCGCAATATTTCCTGAAACGTTGCGGTCCCGGACATTTTCGAATAAATGGAATGGGTGTTCAGATGGGCAAACATCAGGCTGATGCTGTCCGGATTATGGAAGATCCGTATTGTTTACGGATCTGGTCAATGGCACGATTCAACTCGCGGTCGGTTTGATATTGGGGTTTTTCGAATAACTCAATCTGATGAGACGCTTGCCGGAAATGTGTCGCATCGATCAAAATAGAGCGCAATCGGTTCCGGCGAACATTGGCTTTTTCAAATAGATTCAAACATTCGCGAACGACAGTTTTATCATCGTTTTGGGAAAACTGGCCGGTTTTTGACGATTTAAAACCGTCCGTATAGTGAATTTCCAGCCTCACTTTCAAGGCAATAGAACGCCGCTTGCGGCATTTGAATGCAACTTGTTCCGCTAACGTTTGAACCACATTTGCCAGTATATCCACATCGTTGGTATCGCATTCCATGATTTTTTGTTCGGTGATACACAAACGTTTTTTCGGCGGTTGAACGCGAGAATGATCTTCACCGTTGGCTTCTTTGTTTAACTGATGATAATGTTTCCCGAATATCTCGATACCCACCTGGGCATTATGGGTGATTTCCCGAATTTGGCATACTCGGTCCAGCCATAAAAACCGGATCATTTTGCTGACGGTACTCTCTTGGGCGGTTGGCAGAATTTTGGAATTCAATGGGGATAGAAATTTCGATTCTTCTCCGTAAGACACTTCATGAATTTTTTCAGGAACGACTTCTGTAGAAATTTGGCTGACCAGCTTATTTTGACTGATACCCACATAACTTTCCATCTCGATTTTTGTTTTAAGATCATCGAGAATAACCACGCCGGCTTGAACCGGATTTTTATAAATCAAGTCCATACCCGTCATATCCATAAAATATTGTCCAAACACAGTGGGTTCAACAATGGGTGAATATTTGGCAACCGCTTTGTAAATGTAGGTGTTCATTCGTGAATATAGCGAGTTGTTGTAAGGCAAAAGCAATGCCGAGTGGGACATCTTTCTGGCAAGGGAAACTTTCATTCCCGCGAAAAGCCCATCCTGCGTGGCTTCATCAGAAAGCGAAATGATTGTGCCGTTGGGGTGGTGCGATGAAATAATGGCCACAGCCCGCGTCCGCAACGCCGGATCAAGCAGACGCTCAGCGTTGAGTTCAAAATCCGACAATCGAATATGATAGACCGACTGGTTCATGCTTTGCTATTGCTCTGATGGGTATGAATGATATATTTAATTTGTAACCACGTCGAGACGATACGTCCCGCCAAAGTAAATTTTGTTATCATAGATCCTTTTCAACAGGATACGTTGTCCTGTTGCTGTTATTCTGTTATTATTAAACTGGCGGTGATTAATCGTATCTGAATTTTTTCTTTTCTTTATTATTTTTGTTCATTCATTCAACACCTAATGGCGTTATGTTTTGTTTTGGTTCAATTTCTATAAACATTCTATCCTTACAGAATAAGCAAAAAACCCGGTACGGGTTGCATATTTGTAGAACAAACAAAATAATTTTCTAACTCCAGCGGAGTTATATGTTTGGGATTGAATTTATTCTATTAACCATCACCGGAGTAATAATAACCGCCATGTTAATAATAATTTCTGAATACATGCAGAACAACACCGCCGATTCGAAACTCATCTTCAGGAGAAACATAGATAATGTCAAACTCCGGGTTTCGAGGATGAAGTTCGATTCCTGACGGCGTGGGATAATACCGCTTCAAGGTTGCTTCACCGTTTACATAGGCAATAATCATCTGCCTTGTATCAGCCTGTTCGGCTTGTCTGATGATTACATAATCGCCATCTTCGATGTTGTCATCAATCATTGAATTCCCCCGGACTTGAAGCACGAAATTCGAAGGATGAACCCATGACGGCGGTACTTCGACCATTTCTCTGTTTTCAATGGCTTCGAGGGGATAACCCGCTGCGATTCGCCCGAGCAATGGCAATTGGTTCGGTAAATCATCAACGACAGCAAGGGCTCGCTTTCCACTAAATCCTTTTTGCCGTTGCAAATGACCGGATTTGACCAACTCTCGAACGTACCAACTCACCGTGCCAACAGAATTGAACCCTAATCCTGTTTTGATTTCTTCATACGTTGGCGATTCCTCATTTTGAAAGATGAAGTTTCGCATAAATGTTAATATCAATTTTTTCTTTTTTGAAAGCGCCATAATGTTTTCTACACGTTACTCGTTAATTACTCGCTAATAAATTACATTAATTTGGTTTATCCAAACAAATAAAATCTGGCTTAATAGACAAAAATGATATTTGGAAAACAGAGAAATTTATTAAAGGACAAATGCTTTTAGGAAGAAAGCTACAAAGACAGATCCTCAAGCTTACAGACTAATAATAGCATGACGATACTTAATATCAATAGATCAATGAAACCAAGAATATCTCGTGAAAATTCAAGAAATTCGTGCAAAAACTGTTCTGCCTGCAGCGCGGATCCGGTTTGCGCTCATCGTAAGGAACTGTTTCAACCTGTCATTCGGACAGATTTTTATTAACTTTTATAATTTAAAAGATCTATGTTAATTCAATACCAAGCCAAACCTGTTGAGGACTATCTGAAGATGATGAAAAACAGGGTATTCATATTACAATGGATATTTCTTTCCTGGAAACCATTTGCCGGTAACTGTGGGTTTTTCAAACATTTATATAATTGATTATGCGTAAAATTGGAAGTCAGTGAATTATGCTATAAATTGTTTACAGAGAATTTGCTTATGAAACATATTTTACAAAGACAGTATAACACGCTAATTAAGCATACTATATAGCAAATGTGCATGTTAGTAACAAGTTATATGGTCAATAATTAAAGCAAAGGATAAATAATGGGTAAAAAACCTACAAAAATAATTGGTCAATCTTTTACAGATTTTAATTCTTTGATTCACAGTGGAAAAGAAATTCATCTTCAAACAGCAAGGTTAATTCCTTTTTACAAACCTGGTGATGAGATGGCTCTAACTTCAATTTTTTTGTCTGCATTACGTTTGATAAAAGAATTTAGAAAGAATATCTCACAAGCAATCGGACTAACTTCAAGTGGTTATATTTATATTTTTACTGAAATAGAATTTCTTCTTTTTGATAAAAAACGAATCGATGGCCTTATTGTGGTTGTAAGGGATAAAAAAATTGTCGATGCAGTATTAATCGAAGTAAAAAATAAAAATAATGAATTGGATGAAAAACAAATAAGTGATTATGCCATAATCTCAAAAGAATATGGTATAAAGAAATTATTAACTATTTCAAACCAATTTGTTTCCTTCCCTACACAGTCACCTATATGTGCCAAAATACCTAAAAGCGTTTCATTATATCATTTATCTTGGTCATATATTTTGACAATTGCGCATATTTTATTAAATAACAAAAAGGATAATATTGCTGACAAGGACCAAGTCGAAATTATGAATGAAGTAGTAAACTATTTTGAGTCCCAAAATTCTGGGGTTGTGGGCTTTACACAAATGAAATCAGGTTGGACAGATGTTGTAAAAAAAATAAGTGCTCGTGCAACATTGAAACCTACAGACGAAATTGTTAATGATACCGTTTCAAGTTGGTTAGAAGAAGAACGAGATATGGCATTGATTTTAAGCCGTAAATTGGGTTTATTCGTTCGCTCTGGTCAGAAGAAATTTGAAAATAATCTGATGGCAAGAATTAATCACGAAAAAAAGCAATTGCTATCTAAAAAAAGTTTAGAATCAATTTTACAAATTGATGGTGCAGCGTCAGATATAATTGTTCAACCTAACTTTGGTAATAAAAATATTGAAATGTCTATTACGATTGATGCACCTCAAGACAGAAAAGTGCGACCTCAAATCACTTGGTTAAAAAATCAGATTAAATTTTGTAAAAAGAAAAATCCTGACCTCTTTACCAAGTTAGAAAATGAATTAATGATTGGTATAAACATTAAATTTACAAGTAAATCAAAAAGAATCCGTTTGTCTGAACTTGAATATGCATATGAAGATCTTGGCTCTAGTGAGATTAAAAGTTTTGGCATTTTGCAAGTTAAATATTTGGGTAGAAAATTTGAGAGCAGAAGATTCTTCATAAAAATTATAGAAGAAATGCTACTTCATTTTTATCAGGGTGTTGTTCAACACATAAAGAATTGGGAAAAACCAGCACCACAAATGTCAACAAATGATAATAGTTCCAAGACCATATAACCCCCGCTCAACCTGACGTGGAAATCTGGAAGCGTGATTTTCGCTCTGTGCCATTTTCAATTGTCTATTGGTCAGTCATTGCTCTATCGGCTTATTTCCACGCAGGTTAGCTATTCCGTTAAAAAAGTAGGAGTTTTAAGCGCTTGAGAATACTGAACGATACTATCACAAATGAAGAATTAATATTAATAGCCAAAAACTGTTTTGGTGACATGGTCAAAGCTGTCGTGGATGTTGATAGAGAAATAGTTGCTATTGATGCAGAATTGCATTCTGACCTTGAGGCGCTCTGTATTGAAAATGGTTCAGAGCAAAATTGTCTTTGGGGTATCAATTACTATCCGGAAATGGACGGAGAAGACTTTATCGAGTTTGATTCAATGATCAATTTGAGACCTTCACAAGGTAATTTTAACCGTAGTGTAAACGATGAAATAATTCGCAAGAAGATTGTTGAGATTTCTGATAAGTGGATAAAAAGGGATTGATGAAGATACAACATAAAGCGCTTGCGAAAGATCGTTGGGCAAAAATGTCCCTCTCTGAACAAATGGCAAACATTGGCAGCGAAATTAGCCGGGCAATCCATTGGCGAAATAAAAATAATGTAGAATATTCACATAACGCTGTCAATCGAGCTCTTGAACTCATCACTCTTACCATTGACGCTGTCACACTTAAGTCGCACTTAAAAGAAATTACCAGGGTTAGAGAAGCAATTAATGACTACTTTTATGGAAACAACAAATTCTCATCTTCAGATCTCATATGGCAGAAGTATTTTGATCATTTTAACTACGCTGCCAGACGTAAACAAAATAAGATTTGAAAGAATTAAAGTCCGCCACGACGGATAAATGTTCATGTGGGAAAGTGTTAAACTCAAATGTAATTACCGCGTGTTTCCTGTTAGAGAGGCAAAATAATGAAAATAAAGGATTCTATTATTCCATTTGTTCCTCATGCACAAAAGGACAATACTGAAAAACAGATTACGGTATTACTGGCCAAACTTTATTAGCCATCAAGGAATTACAATCTTAAATCTTTTCTCTGTGATCTCTGCCTGCCCGCCCCTTATTACTTCTTTTAAATGTGGCAGGCGGGTGGCTAACTCCGCTCGAAGCGTTTGTCCAACTCATCCAATGATAACTGAACAATAATCGGTCTGCCGTGGGGACAATAATAGGGATGATTGGTGGCAAAAAGCCGATTCACCAGCGCCTGCATCTCCGGAATCGTTAAAGGATCCCCGGCTTTAATGGCGGCATGACAAGCGTAAGACGCAGCCAGCCCTTCCTGCCAGGAACTGTATTTTTTCTTATTCTCCAGGAATGAATCTATAATTTCCCTGATGACCTTTTTTTCATTACCCCATCCCATTTCCGATGGGATCGCTTCCACAAGCACCGTGTTTTTCCCAAATTCTTTCATGCGAAAACCTAATCGGTTTAAGCTGGGTAATATGTCCAGCAACACAGAAAATTCATCGGCAGAAAATTCCAGCGTTTCCGGAAACAATAACGTTTGCGCGGCCAGCGGAGCGATATCGAACGCCTCAAGGGCTTCTTCAAACAACACCCGTTCATGAGCCACGTGCTGATCAATGATGACCAGACCGCTGTTGATCTGGGAAACGATATATTTATCATGAATCTGCCAGATATTTCCACTGAGTAAATCATCACCTGTATTTTTCTTTTCCGTTAAAGAATCAATATACGTTTTTGCCCTGGCCAAGCCCTGTTGAATGTGTGTATCCGCTATTGGCATGGTAAAGCTTCTTTGTTGCGGATCGCTGCTGAATCCCGGGAACATTCCGGCGTCTGTATTAAAGTCAGGAATGGTATCTAAAATCGATTGAAGGGCATCGGATACGGCTGATTTTAATACGTGAAATAATCGCCATTCATCTTTAAAGCGTACTTCAATTTTCGTGGGATGGACGTTGACGTCCACCTGGTCAGTCGGCTGAACAAGATTCAATACAAAAAATGGATATTCCCCGCGTTTAATTAAGGACTGATACGCACCGTAAACGGCATTATTCAGCAGCCGATGCTTAATAAACCGGCGATTGAGAAAAATGTACTGCTCACCCGGCCGGGAGCGAAGCAAATTCAAATTGCCCACAAATCCGCTGACGGCAAAATCACCTTTAACAATATTCACTTCCAGCAAATGACTGCCGTAAGTCGGATCTAACAAATTATCAATTCGATCTTTAAGGGTTTCTCTCTGAATGTTGATAATTTCTTTTTCGTCATGAATCAGTTTGAAAGCCACTTCAGGATACGCTAATCCATAGCGGCGAACCATTTGCACAATCTGACGAAATTCAACTCGATTGGATTTAAGAAATTTTTTCCGGGCAGGTGTATTATAAAACAAATTATGTACATCAATTCGTGTTCCTTTAACCGGTTCTGCCGGAGCCAATTCACTCGGATGACCCTCATGAACTTTTATTGAATAACCACCATCACCATTTACGCATGACGTTAATTCCATTTCCGATACAGAAGCGATACTGGCCAGGGCTTCTCCTCGGAAACCAAGTGAATTGATATTGAATAAATCATCCAAAGTTGCAATCTTACTGGTGGAGTGTCTTTGGACAGCCAAACCCATATCGTCAGAGGGAATACCATCACCGTCATCCGTAACCTGAATCAGCTGATGACCGCCTTTTTCAACAACAACCGTAATCTCTGAAGCTCCGCCATCGATACTGTTTTCCAACAGTTCTTTCACCACAGACGCCGGGCGTTCCACCACTTCACCGGCAGCGATCTTGTTACGAAGGTCGGGGGAGAGTTTCTTGATAGCCAAGGAATTTAGCATTGTAAAAATGAATGGATGAATGAATGGTTGATTGAATGATTGGTGAATGGATATTGGGTTCTTCGAAGAAGGAAGAAGGAAAAAGGAAGAAGGAAGAAGAGAAAAATTGTCACTTTTTATTTTTTCTCGCTGTAATTCTTGATTTGGCAAGAATATTAGTGATTTCGTTAGCCTCATCTAAAAGAGGTTTTACTTTTTCTTCTTCCAATAAATTATCAGCAATAATAAATTCCATCCAAAGTGCGGATTCATCAGATTCTTCAAGCGCAATACTCAACTTGGCTATAAATGTTTTTTTGGATTGAGATAATTGTGACGCACGATAATTAGCGGCGACTGAAGTACTGCTTCTTAATAATTGACCGCCAAAATGTCTACCTTCATAAGTATTGGGAAGCGATTTACACAATTTGATACAACGCAATGCAAATTTCCATGTCCTGTCTTTCATATCACCACCTTTAGCCATACTAATTCTTCCTCATTCCTTATTCATCCTTATACCTTTTTTCATTTTTCCATCTTCCTTTTTACTTCTTCCTTGCTTACCTATCCAATCTTTTTTATTGTTTGGCGAAAGATCTTTCGTTCAAGTTTATGGGCTTCAGCCAAGAGTTCCGCCACACGTTTCTTTTTACCGTTTGTATAGCGTTTATCCTTGATGTTCGGGAGATTGATTAGCACATTCATGCACGCTCCACGAACGGCCGCTAATGCAGTTTCTCCGGCAACGCCTACATCACTGACAGAATTCGGATTACCCTTTTTCACCAATTCTTCAGCGATTTCCAAAACCGAAAAAGACAGTTTTGCCACTTCTAAAGGAATATCGATTGCATGTTTGTTTGCAGTCAAAATTGCCTTGTGTTTGGTTGATTTTTCTTCTTCCGTATTCGCCGGAAGTCGATTGGCATCCATCACTGCATTAAACGCATTGGTATCCTCATCTACTAAAAATGATAATTGATCTTTTATTTCTTGTGCTTTATTTCCCATGGCGTCCATTTCATCTTTCAAGCCTTCAAAGCCTTTCTTTTCATGAGTCAATGCAGCCACCATGGACACCAATGCCGCACCGAGGCTTCCAGCCAGGGCAGCAACGCTGCCGCCGCCGGGTGCCGGAGAATTGGTTGACAATTCATTGACAAAGCCATCTGCCGTTTGGCTCATGAGTGGCCCGCTCTTTTCACCCACAGCAAATTCAACAATTTTTTCTTCCTGTTTAAACGGATACAAGTCATTCAGTCCCAATGACTGTAAAGCACATTCAATAATATCTGCTTCCGGCACGGCGGTCGTGCGGCGTTGTTTTTGCAAATAATGACGGCCAGCCATCAATAATGCTTCTTTCGGAATGAGCCCCACCAATTCACTTCCGGTGACGCGAATTCCCCGCTCCATGGCCAGTTCACGTGCTTTATCAAATACATCATGAACGGTGGAGACTTTGTAATTATTAAAATTGATGGAAATTTGTGCCCGCTTGAATTCGTCTATGTACCAGCCCACAGCCTTCACATCCTTGAAGAGACCGAGAATTTTAACCGGACTGCCATCTGGGTTCCTCACAATTTCGCCATCGAGTAGATTAGGTGAATCCGGATGGGAAAACCGTTTACTTCTACCCTTTTCCCGCAGTTCAAAGGCGATGTCTGCAGCCAACCGCATATCTTTGGTATTCAGATTAATATTATATGCAATGAGGAATTCACGAGCGCCCATAACCGTAGCGCCTGTTTTGGAATTAAATATTGCTGGCCCATAATCGGGTTTCCAATTCGGATCTTTCAATTTTTTTGCCAGTCCTTCATATTCACCACTGCGGATTTTGGGAAGACTTTTCCGCTCTTCAGTCTGCGCTGAATGTTCATAAAGATATACAGGGATTTTTAATTCATCACCCACACGCTGCGCGACTCGATGGGATAGTTTAACGCAATCGTTAACCGTCGCCCCCCTGACAGGAATAAAGGGACATACGTCTGTCGCGCCCATTCTCGCATGGGCGCCGGAATGCCGGCTCATATCGATGACTTCGGCTGCCGTGGCAATTGCCAGGAATGCGGCTTCTTCCACCTCTTCGATTGATCCAACAAAAGTAACGACTGTACGATTGGTATCTTTGCCGGGATCAACGTCTAAAAGTGTAATCCCATCTACCGCTTCGATGGCATTTGTAATCTGCTTGATTTTTGCAAGATCTCGTCCTTCAGAAAAATTCGGTACGCATTCTACAAGCTGTTTCATGTGATTAACCTGTTCCTGCAATTTTCATTAAATAATAAATAAACCATATGATTACTGCCAGTAAAACAATTGTCCTTCCAAGAGAACGGGCTGGTCGTCGCCGATCAATAATTCTTCTGAAAAAATGATCGTTATCATCCCTGATCATAACCCGGCAAAAAGGAATAAAAAGAAATTTACAAATGGACTCATTACCATCCAGATGGGTGAAATTCTTGTAAAATAACCAATCATGATTAATCCTAACAATATCTGGGGTCCATACGTCTGCAATTTGTCAACCAGCTCCGGATTTTTCCGCATCATGAGTCCGGAGAATATTTGTGAGCCATCCAACGGCGGTATGGGAATCATGTTAAACACAGCCAGCATGATGTTGATTTGTGTGAACAAAAAGATCATCGATAAAATTGGGCCGCCCACAAAACCAGACCGAATAATCGTTCCGCCAATAAATGCCAATAGTAAATTTGCAGCTGGACCGGCGAAGGCAATTTTCATCATGTCCACCCGGGGATTGGAAAGATACCGTGTATCCACCGGTACCGGTTTTGCCCAGCCAAAACCTACAAACAATATCATTAATGTACCAAAGGGATCCAAATGCGCCAGTGGATTTAACGTAAGCCTCCCGGAATAGCGGGCTGTGGGGTCACCCAGTTTATTGGCTACCCAAGCATGTGAAAATTCATGAAAGACTAAGGCAAACAGCAAGACTGGAATTAAAAGGACTAAGACTTCTATGGGGACTCTGAATAACATAATTTACCACCGGGGATGAAAGGTCCGGTGAACCTCCTTTAAATGTTCTTTATCTAAATGGGTATAAATCTGGGTGGTGGAAATATCCGCATGACCCAGCATTTCCTGAACGGCCCGCAGATCAGCGCCGCCTTCCAGTAAGTGTGTGGCGAATGAATGCCTCAATGTATGGGGGCTGATTTTTTTGGTAATCCCGGCTGCCTGACACCATTTCTTCAAAATATTGTATACGGTCATTCGCGTGAGCGATCTGCTGTTTCTACTTAAGAAAACAATGCCTTTTGTTTCTCGTTTACGGGACAGACCAGGGCGTTCATTTCGAATATAGTCATTCAATCGTTCCATGGCTCGACGACCCATAGGCACCAGACGTTCTTTATCGCCTTTTCCTGTAACGCGGAGCATTTCATAGTCAAATACGACGCCGGTTAAATTAAGATTGCACACTTCTGAAACACGAAGCCCCGTGGAATATAAAATTTCCAATAATGCCAAGTCACGTTTCGCTAATTTTGCCGATTCATCCACAGCAGCCAATATATCGTCTATTTCCTGAACGGTTAATACTTCCGGCAGTTTCCGCGGTAGTTTTGGCGCTTCCAACAGCTGCGATGGATTGGTGTCCACAAAATGTTCTGCATTCAAAAATGAGTGATACGTTCGAATAGATGAAAACACTCTTGAAATGCTGGCCGGAGATAAATGGGCGTCAGCTAATGCTCGAATGAAGCCGCGAATATGCTTTTGTTTGATCCCATTCATACTCTTTAATCTTCTGTTTTCTAAATAAGAAATATAGTTTTTCAGGTCTCGACGATATGCATCAATCGTGTTCAATGACAGATTCCGTTCCACGCGGAGCATGGTGAAATAATCATGGAGATGGGTTTCCATCGTTATGGACACCAAAACTCTCTAAAAATTTGTGAAAAATCATTTTTCATTTTTTTATCCATCTTTTCACTTCTCTGATTGCCGCCTATATAGATTGAGCTGACTGATAAGAGAAAAAATAATGTGATTTCCACCACCCCTAAATCCCCTCCTCATGAGGAAGGGTCTTGCCTGCCGGCCATTTGCGTTCGGGCGGGTGGGGATGTGTTATAAATAAAGACATTAATTAGCCTATGACTGATTTTTCAACCAATTCGCAGAGAATGTGTTCCGCCAGTAAGTGCCCTTCCTGGATGCGCTGGGTATCATTACTGGGAATGGAAATGGTCACATCACCCATGTCTTTTAACACACCGCCTGTTTTACCGGTCAGAACAATAACAATAATCCCTTTTTCTTTACACGTATCCACGGCTTTTATTACGTTTTTGGAATTCCCACTGGTGGAAATTGCAATCAAAACATCACCCGTTTTGCCGAGACCCTCAATCTGGCGGGAAAATATGGATTCATAATTGGTGTCATTGGCCCAAGCAGTAATAAAAGATGTATCTGTGGTAAGTGCGATAGATTGGATAGCAGGACGATCATGACTAACCAATCCACCCATGAG
This sequence comes from Fidelibacterota bacterium, assembly GCA_022561485.1. Taxonomy (GTDB): domain Bacteria; phylum Fidelibacterota; class Marinisomatia; order Marinisomatales; family TCS55; genus JADFRD01. The sequence goes on from JADFRD010000020.1 coordinate 18,941, forward strand.
TTCTGCCGCCATATGCTGGGCATCTGCGGCGCTGCCGCCGTTTCCGCACCATAATATCTTGTTTCCGTTTTGAACAGTCTTTACCATCATATTCGCCGCTTTTTCAATATCCTCCACGCAGGCCACTATCATCGTGTTTTTTATATCAGAACTCTCCCGCAGCTTATTAATGATTTCTTGTCGATCAATCATGATTTCCCTCTATGGACGGCGTCGGCAAATTCGGTCATTAAACCGCGTCCATTATTTTCTTCCAGCACGGTGCCGGTCACGATGAACGATGCACCGGCTTCCACTCGCTCTCTTGCCGCCTTCGGAGATCGTATTCCACCACCCACGATTAGCGGAACAACAGTCTGTGCATATACTTTTTGAATTATTTCTACAGGGATCGCCTCTTTTGCACCGCTTCCTGCTTCCAAATAAATGAGCTTATTTCCCAGATATTCGGCGGCCAATGCATGGGCAATGGCAATATCCGGTCGGCTCATGGGCAAGGGTTTCGTTCCGCTCATGACTTCTACTGTTGATTGAGTACCGCCGTTAAAAAGTAAATAAGCTGTTGGAATCACTTCAATTCCGAGATCTTTAACAATGGGGGCGGCCACAACCTGCTCCCCAATGAGATATTGCGGATTTCGCCCCGATAACAGGGTCAGGAACAGCATGGCATCATAATGGGTATTGATTTGATTAACACCACCGGGAAAGAAAATGACCGGGATGTCTGCCTCCCTTTTGATGGTGGCAACCCGGTCATTGTGTTTGCTGTCCATCATTAAACTTCCGCCCACAAAAAGAGCGTCTACACCGGTGTCATTGGCTGCCCGAACCTGGGAAATTAGGGTATCATCATTCTTTTCATCCGGATCAATGAGCACAATATACGCTGCACCCTTTTGGGATTTTATATCTAGTAAGTGTTGAAAAACGGAAGTCATATTTAACCAATCAATTCTTCATAAGACGTGGCATCCATTAATTCATCCTGTTCGTGGGATTTGGATAATTTCACTTTCACAATCCAGCCATCGCCATAGGGGTCTGAATTTACCTTACTGGGATCATTATCTAAATCTTCATTGATCTCTAAAATTTTACCGCTCACCGGAGCGTTGAGATCCGCTACCGTTTTCACCGCTTCGATGGTACCAAAGGGTTCTCCAGCTTCGAAACTGTCGCCCACTTCAGGGAATTCAACAAATACAATATCGCCCAATTCTCCCTGGGCAAAATCGGTAATACCAATCGCGGCAATACCGTCTTTTATTGCCACCCACTCGTGGTCTCTGGTGTACTTTAAGTCTGATGGAACATTCATTTCCGTATCCATATTCAATTATTTTTAGGGTTGTAATCAAATGTTTCTAAAAAGCTTGTATCAAAATTCCCTGACCGAAATACTTCATCTTTCATAATTGCCAGGTGAAATGGAATGGTCGTTTTCGGTCCTTCGATGATGGTTTCTTCCAATGCCCTTTGCATTCGAATGATGGCTCGGTCTCGGTTACTGGCAAAGACGATGAGTTTGCCAATCATTGAATCATAATGTCTGGGAATTTCATAACCGGCGTACGCATGAGAATCCACACGGACACCTTTTCCCCCGGGAAAATGTAAGCTGGTAATCGTTGCCGGAAAGGGCATGAAATTATTGGCCGGATCCTCTGCATTGATGCGGCATTCAATGGCATGTCCGCGCATTTTGAAATTCTGATAGTTTTCCGGGTATTTTTCTCCCGAATGCATACGAATCTGTTGTTTAATAAGATCTACGCCGGTGACCATTTCCGTAACGGGATGTTCCACCTGAATACGCGTATTCATTTCCATAAAATAAAAGTTATGTTCCTTATCCATTAGAAACTCAACAGTCCCCACACCCACGTAATTTACCGTTTTGGCTCCACGGATAGCCATTTCACCCATTTTTTGGCGTAATGCTTCATTAACAAAAGGTGACGGTGATTCTTCCACCAGCTTTTGATGCCTCCGCTGGATCGAACAATCTCTTTCACCTAAATGAATGCAATTGCCATGCATATCTGCTAAAATCTGGATTTCAATATGGCGGGGGTTTTCAACAAATTTTTCCATGTACATGTCGCCGTTATTAAAGGCTTTCTTCGCCTCTGAACTGGCTGTATTGAACGCTTTGACCATTTCATCGGAATTGTTCACCAAGCGCATCCCTTTTCCACCGCCGCCGGCAGATGCCTTCACCATCACAGGATAGCCCATTTCATCTGCGAGTATTAATGCTTCTGCAGCATTTTTCAATAGTCCACTGCTCCCGGGAATCACTGGTACACCGGCATTTTTCATCGTTTCTTTTGCTTGTGCCTTGTTTCCCATGGCATCAATAATTTCCGGTGTCGATCCTAAAAAAGTGAATTCATTTTCTGAACAAATCCTTGAAAAATCTGCATTCTCGGCCAAAAATCCGTATCCGGGATGAATGGCGTCAGCATTGGTGATTTCGGCTGCTGCAATAATTCGGGGTATATTTAAATAACTTTCTATGCTCGGAGGCGGACCAATACACACAGCTTCATCAGCGAATTTAACGTGTAAGGATAATTCATCTGCTGTTGAATAAACAGCGACTGTTTTTATACTCAATTCATGGCAGGCACGGATAATTCGCAGTGCGATTTCCCCGCGATTAGAAATGAGAATTTTTTTGAACATTAACTAACCGAGCTCTATGTAAAACCTTGAGTATGAAGAAAAAAGAGTTAAAATTTGTCTGATTAAGACGGGAAATGCAATTAATAGCATCGCTATTGATAAGTTTTCCAACGAAAAGCAGGCGAATTTTAAACTTTTTAATTTGTGCAATAGGTTTTGCAAAGGGCTCTAACCATTCGGATCGATAATAAACAGGGGCTGATTATATTCCACAGGCTGTGCGTCTTCCACTAGAATCTTTCGCACGACACCACTTTCTTCTGATTCAATTTCATTCATAATTTTCATGGCTTCTATAATACAAAGTGTATCCCCCGTTTTAACGGAGTCACCCACTTGAACAAACGAATTATCTTCAGGGCTGGTTGCGCGGTAAAACGTACCGGGCATTGGAGACAACACTTCGATTCCCGAAACTGTTTCTTTTGTATCTGATGCTGTATCATCACTACCGGATGAGGAGACAGACACTGAACTTGCTGCAGGTTGGCCTTGAACAGTAGCTGGAACAGATTTAACCACTCGAAAACGTCGTCCGAAAAATGTCAAATCAATTTCATTAACATCACTGTGTTCAAGGATATATATAATTTCTTTCAGTTTATCCTGCCACATTTTTTCCCCTAACAAACGAATTAATTTTTAGATCTTTCAATATAATTACCGGTTCGTGTGTCCAATTTTAACACATCACCGGTATCAATAAATAAAGGCACTTGTACCTCGTATCCCGTCTCAAGAGTTGCAGGCTTTGTGGCGCCTGTTGCCGTATTGCCTTTCATTCCAGGTTCTGTGTGCGTCACTTCTAAATGCACATGGGCTGGTAATCGAACATTCAATACTTCTTTGCCATCGAATAACAAATCAACATTCATTCCGGCTTTAAGGAATGCATCGTTCTTCCCCAGAACTTCTCGATTGACATTGAGCTGTTCATACGTTTGAATATCCATAAAGATGTATTGATCACCGTGCTCATATAAAAATTGCATTTCTTTCGCTTCAATGCGAATGAACTCCAGTTTTGCACCTGCATTAAATGTTTCATCAACCACTTTACCGGTTTGAATATCTTTTAATTTCGTCCGCACAAAAGCAGGTCCCTTTCCTGGTTTGACGTGTAAGAATTCTATAACCTTCATTCGTTTATTTTTACGGAGTATTACCGCGCCGTTTTTTATATCTGATGTAGTTGCCATTCGTTTCCTTCAATTTAGCGTTAAATTTAATTCAGAGAGTCTGTATTCTCAAACGAGCATAAAGAGTTTATGCATTCGGGGATTCTACCTGTTTCCAATAAGGCGTCGTAGATTTTATAAATTTTTCTGCTATTGAAAGATCTTCCAACCAAGCTTTACTCTCGGGAATCATTTTTGCGTATTTTATCATGTCCGAACGATTTAACAGTGTAATCCAAGCTTCCATTTCTTGTTCTGAAAATGGAAATAATTTTTGCAATTCCTGAATTTCATTTGTGGTCATTTCTAATGTTTTAAAAAATAAACTGCTCTCGACGTATTCTCTTAATATATAGGATATTTGCACATACAATTCTTTCACATCGGATTGAATTTCGTTATTGGCTTTTATGGTATTAATTTTCTCCATGGCCACTTCATCCGGAGAAGGTAAAATAACATCAGGTACTCCAATTAATGTTTCTTTTTTATACTTTATACTCAACAAGACTATCCCAATTATTGAAATTATCAACAGTGATAAACATACAATTATTACCAAGTTAATTGGCTTTGAAACCGGTAACGGATCTTTCATTGGTTTCATTGCGCCGGACATCGTTGGGTCAGCAGATGAAACAATTATGATATGTTGAGGGTCTGTCTGCATCACCAATTTCACTGAACTATCGACATTCATTATTATTATATCTATAGACGGTATGGTAAATCGTCCTGTATCCCAAAAAACAAACTGAAAACCGCTTAAATATCCATCATCAATTTTTGAAATTTCTGATTTTCTCAATTCCAATGCTTCAGGTTTTTCAAATTCATTAATAATAACAAATTTATCCCCTAGTCCATCAATGTGTATTGAGTAGTGTATTATATCGCCGATGGTGGCTGTTGTTGTATCAAAATCTGTTTCAAGGGATATTGATTTTTGTTCAACATCAGCGCCGCATCCTATCAAAACAATAATGACGATAGGTATTAATATTCGATTCAATACCGCTTTTCCCGCTTTTTAAAATAAGTCATAATCGGCTCCACGTAATCTTTATCCGTCGAAATATGTATAAGATCAAAACCAATTCGTTCACACTCTCTTTTAAATGTGTCTCGTTCTTCTGTTACACGGTCTTCAAACCGTCTACGTTCTTTTCCAGAACTTGTATCAATCCATGTGGATTCTTCCGTTTCCGGATCATGAACTTTCACCAAACCAATATCAGGAATGGCTAATTCGAATGGATCATTCATCTGTAATCCGATTATATCATGCTTTCGATTTGCTATCTTTAAGCTGGACCAATATCCATCATCCATAAAATCCGATAAAAGAAAAACGACGCTGCGTCTTTTGGCAATGTGTAATAGAAAATCCAGAGCTGTTTTTAAAGACGTTCCTTTCCCTCGCGGCTGGTGGTAAAGTAATTCACGAACCACCCGTAATACATGTGATCTTCCTTTTTTAGGAGCTATATATTTTTCCACTTCATCACTGAAAAGGATCAGCCCGACTTTATCATTATTTTTAATGGCTGAAAATCCCAACACAGCTGCAATCTCAATAGCCAACTCACTTTTAAATTGTAATTGAGTACCGAAATGGCCTGACCGACTAACATCGACCATTAAATACACAGTCAACTCGCGTTCTTCTTCAAAAACTTTAACAAAAGGAGAACCGCAGCGGGCAGTCACATTCCAATCTATAAGGCGAATGTCGTCACCAGGTTGATATTCACGTACTTCTGAAAATGTCATTCCACGACCTTTAAAGACTGAATGATATTCTCCTCCAAAAAGGTCATTAACCAAACCCTTTGTCCGAATTTCGATATGCCGAACTTTTTTTAATATTTCCTTTGGAATCATCTTTAAATAAAGGAAGAAGGATTGAGGAAGAAGGAAAAAGTAAAATAATCTATCTTCCTTTTTACTTCTGCCTTTTTCCTTATTTAGGGTATTTCGATGCTATCGAACAAGCGCTGCAGGATATCTTCTGAAGTTAATTCTTCCGCTTCTGCTTCGTAGGTTAAAATGATCCGGTGTCTTAACACATCCCAACCGACATATCGGATATCTTCAGGCGTTATGTAACCACGATGTTGTAAGAATGCACGAGCTTTAGCGGCTAATATCAGGTTAATCGTGGCTCGGGGAGAAGCACCGTATTCAATAAGATTTTCTAAATCAGATAAATTATATTTTTCAGGATTGCGTGTTGCAAAGACAAGGTCCAACACATAATCCTCAACCTTTTCATCTACATAAATATCATTGATTACATTTTGTGCTTTTAGGATTTGATCTATATCAATAACAGATGTAACTGCATTATTTTGCTGTGTTATAGCCATTCGTTTCAAGATTCCACGCTCATCCTTAATATTCGGATAATCCACTTTTAATTTCAGCATGAAACGATCAACTTGTGCTTCCGGTAAAGGATATGTTCCTTCCTGATCAATTGGATTCTGTGTTGCTAATACTAGAAATGGGGCATCCAGCTTATAAGTTACATCGCCTATAGTTATTTGTCTTTCCTGCATCGCTTCTAAAAGCGCACTCTGTACTTTTGCAGGTGAACGGTTTATTTCATCTGCCAAAATGATATTGGCGAAAAGGGGACCTTTGCGAATCTCAAAATTGCTGGATTTTTGATTATAAATCAATGTCCCCAGAAGATCAGCGGGAAGCATATCAGGTGTAAATTGAATTCGCTGGAATTTTGTATTGATCAATTGCGCCAAGGTGTTGACAATCAATGTTTTAGCTAAACCGGGAACACCTTCTAATAAAATATGCCCGTTTGCCAACAATCCAATTAAAATTCGATTGATTAAGTCCTCCTGGCCTACGATCACTTGACCAAGAGCTTTTTTTAAATCATCCACAAATGCAGATTCACGTGCAATCCGCTCATTTATTTCAGTTAAACTAAATTCACTCATTTTTCAATTGATGGATTAGGAAGCGATGTGTTTTAAGACTGGGATTTCGTTTATATCTTTCCCCAAATTCTCCATTTCAAACTGGACAGATGGAGCCAGCTCATGGTTTGGAAAATCCTTCAGGAACATTTCATAAGTCAATTTTGCTCTATCCAGATCCTGAATTTTTCCAAACTGGGGATTAGCATAAATATAACCAATCATAAACTGCGCTTTAGGAGAATCTGCAGATGGTTGATAGTTTTCCACCACTAAACTGTACGCAGTAACGGCCGCTTCAAAATCCCGTAGATCATTCATATAAATATCTCCAATGAGATATTGTGCTTTCGGAGCTAATGAATGATCCGGGTAATGGATAATCACATTTTCAAGATTTTCTAAAGAAGATTTAATATTCTTGGAATTTCGATCCAACTCTGATTGAGCATAATATTCTTCAGCTGTCTTTGTACCTTCACAACCCATCAGTATAAAACCAAAGATGGTAAGCATAAGTAGAAATCGTTTCATTTTCCTTGTTAACCTCATATTTTGGACGCCGAATTTACATCTTCAGCGATATTCAACAACATGTAACTGAAGGGCTTATACTCATGATAAAAATGGGAGTTCCCTAAAAGGCATAAAGCACATCTAATAAGACCTCCCAATTTTCAGGATCATCAATCTGATAAGCATATTCCAGTCGTACGGGACCAAATGGCGAACTATACGTAATGCCTACTCCTGCATCCCATTGTAAATTTTTCAAATCGATATGTTTATACTCATCCCATAATTGACCACCGTCTACAAAAATTTCGCCACCAAATGAACCCATAATTGGGAATCTCAATTCTCCATTCGTCAAAAATCGTATCTCTTTTCCATTTAAATTTATGTCCGATACACTCTGTGTTACAGGGAATTGTAATGCGTTCCATCCACGCAATGTTTTTGTTCCACCTAAGTAGAATTTTTCAAACAACACTTCTTCAAACTGGTTATATTCCTTATCCCAGTTAAAAATCATACCATATTTTATTCTGCTGGCAAACACTGTTTTCCTTGGAAGTGGCAAATATAAATGAATCCCTGCATCTGCTTTCTGATATTCCCTGGTTCCACCCAATAGACCGCCTATACTATAAATATCACCGGTAAAAACGACACCCCTGGTTGGATAAACCGGATGATCTGCATAATCCAATTTTGTTTTTAGAGATATCATCCTTTGTTCCACATCCTTGCTGCCAGTCTCTTGCTGGTTGAATTTTTCCCATCGCATTCCAAATTCAATAAACGATGTTTCTGATAAGCGATTGATCGTTGACCAATTAAAACCGGTCCTCTGAATGGAGGGTTTATCACTTGCGCCATATTTCTTATAAACCTCGTATAATAATTGAACTTTTGTCGGGAAGCGAACGCCCATAAACCATTGGTTTTCCAAATTCACATTAATGCTAAAACGCGGGTAACGCAACCCTGCTTCTGTTGGAATTTCCAAAGATGTTTTTGTCGATAATCGAATAGTTGATCCTAATAAACTTCTATTCTTCCATTGCAGGAAAGCACCAGGCCCTGATAGGGTAAGTCCACCAAATTCGATCGGGACAAACCCGCCTTCAGACGTAATCTCCATTTTAGGGAAATATCGAACTTCAACCACCAAATTAACCAATGAATCGCTTTGCGTAAATCTTACAGGATAAATATTGGCAAAGGAATATTGACCTGTTTCGAACAATTGCCGCTGCGATTTTTGAATATCATCCAGATTATATAAATCGTTTTTTGAAATAGTCAATTCCCTTCTTATATATAAATGATGAGACGAATCCGCTCCTTCTATATATATATTTTGAACATGTACATCCTTACCTTCGACAATATCTATGATTATATAAGCAGAATCTATAATGGTTTTTTCAATTTTTATTCCAGCAAATAGTTTTCCAAGGCGATGATATTTTTCTTCAACTAAACTTACATTTGTCTTTAGCGCGATTAGGTTTAATGGCTTATTAATTTTCAGTTTTAGAAAATTGAGGATTGTTTTATCAGTGATAAGATTATTTCCGTTAATTTCTATTTTGTTGACAAAACTTTGTTGTCCTTCAGAAATAATGAAATAAATATCTGCTTGATTGTCAGTGACAGAAAAAGAATCACGAACAAATGTATTTAAAAAGCCTTGTGATTGGTAATAATTTTTAATTGTAAACGCATCGAGTTTAAGAATACGTCTGTCGAATTCTGTTTTTGAAAAGAGAAATGATTCTTTTAGGTTAATATTTTTTTCAAGTTGCTTATCACGAATGGATTTATTTCCTAAAAAGGTTATATCATTGACAAACACTTGCTTTTCCGTTTGTGCAAAAAGCATCCCCATGAAAAGGATGGATAATCCCCATCGAATATGTTTCAGTATCAAAATATGATTTTAGTACGCGTATCGCAGGCGGTATTTTACGTGCATATTACCCGTTTCATCAACATTTCCCACAAGGGACACGTAACGATTTATTCGAAGTTCAACTCCAACTTTATTGGTCGTGGGGTTTGATAAGGAAAATGACCGTTTATAAGAATAATTAAGAGATACGTTATCAGATATTTGCCTTTCCGCACTAATCTCAAAATCCTGGGAATTATTCGAATCCATAAGTCCGGCTGCTCCTGAAATACTGACATTGTCAATAATTCCTGCTTCATCAAGCCCGGTAAGTTGTAAAAAATTCCTTTCCAATTGCCGCTCTAAATATGCTCCAAACAAATTTAGACCTAAACCTTTAGCAGATATCTCTTGATCTTCAAACCGTTTTCCAATTGTAAGGAGCTCAAAAATATCGCTTTGAGAAAAACCACTGGATGATTCCAGAATTGGTTGAGGGTTATCCCACTGACCAACCAATTTTATCGTAATGTGTTCTTCTCCAATTTTTGTAAATGCTTCTAAATCCATATAAGGATTAAATCCTTTCTTGTTAAAAGCCATATACCCTTCAGAAATTGTGAAAACATTTTGATAGAAATAAAATTTTCCTCCCCTCACATATAATTCACCACCAAAATCAATATCTCGTTCGCCTAATTTAGTCATACTTAATTCACCTGATAAATGTGCATCTATTTGTGAATTACGAAGTGCAAAATCGCCTGTTATCGGAAAATTCAGAAAATAATTTATTTCAATACTACTTTCAACATCTGTCGATGTCACATCAGAGCCTTGTGTGAATTCCTGGTACATAACAGCATCAACAGGTTCAATCTTCCCGGAAATGTCAATGGTGTCCCTTCCTGTCAATGATAGATCGAGATTACATATTCCTTCCATATCACCTAATAATGTTCTGAAATGAATTTCATCCCCTTTAATATTTAAATGATAGTAAGGTTTAAAGAAACTGCTCAGATCCATTGAGCCGGATACTGAAATATTAGATTTTTTATTTTGTGCAAAATTCTTAACCATAACTCCAGATAACGATGTCCATAATAATTGATTATTTATTAGGTTTGCATGACCATTTACATTTCTGATAGGATCATCTAGCTGGACTGAGTAAATAATAGCATTTTTACTGGTTAGGTGACCATTTCTCACTAATCTATCAATGGGGCCGGTTAATTCTAATTCTATATCGAATTCTCCAGTGATGGAATCAATCGTTGATACATAAGTTGATAGAAATTCCAGGTTTTTTGTTGTGCCATTCACAATCAACCAAAGTGAATCATCTTCAAAATATTGTCCAAGGTTTTCAGAAGATAAATTGAAATCAATTGGTAAATACGCTGAACCAAATAATTCTGAACCGAGATATTTTGATGAAAATTTATTTAAATATAATCTTTTACCATCAAACAACCCTTCGGATTTAACTTTACCTAATTGCAATAGATCCCATTTGGCATTATCAATGACGATATCAAAATCAAATATGGTTTTTTTCGGAGTTCCACCCAGATGGTATCCTCCGGTGATCTTTCCATCTGTAAAAATATTGTACTTACTAAATTGTGTCAAAAGCGAAATATCCAAATCATTAAATATTATATAAAAATCAAATTCCCTTTCTCCTTCTTCTATTTTTCCAATCGGGATGAATCCTGATACTGTTACAACTTCTTTACCATCGGTGACCATGGTGATTTCATCTACATTTAATGTCGATTTATAAATCGATCCCGAAATGACCAATTCAGAAAATTTCTGTCTTGCTGCTATCCCATTTTTCAATGTTATATCCAACTTTATTTCAGGGTGGTTATCAACATCCATGATGGAAATATCCCCAAAGCTCATTCCAGAAACATGATAACGCACATCATCCGTAAAAAGCTTCATAATGTCTGCATTAATATTCGATAAGTGCAATTGGCCTCTTATTTCATCTTCAATAACCATTTGGCCGGTTGCAATACCATCATCTACGTGTAGCTCAAAAGGATAAACTTCAATTTTATTTGGTTCAAATTTAATTGAAAACGGCTTTGCATTAATAAAATAATGGTTTTCATAGGCAAGCTGCATGCGATCGATAGATAGAATACTATCCGGTGATAAAATACCGGAAATCTGTAGATAATTTTCTCCTTGTTTGAATTCGGCGCTTTGGAATTCAATTCCATCCGGAGAAAAGGCAATATCAACAAGCCCATAATCAAATCCATAATCCCTCCACGAACCTTTTCCAATCTTTCCTCTAAAAAACCCATCTCCTCCCTTGCCGGAAGGTGTCCAGTGGACGTTTAACGTAATATTTTCTAAAAACGTTTCTTTATATGCCAAATTCCTGCAATCCAATTCCGCTTTAATCATCGGATTTTTTAAAAAACCAGAGATTCTTAAATCCCCTGTAGCTGTACCGCTCTTTAACGAATCTGACCAGAAATTATTAATCAGAAAAACACTCGCTTCATTTAGTTTCAAGTCTAGATCAATTTCTTCTTTTTTCAAATCTACAAACCCTTTAACATTAACAAAACTCGGCCCCACACTTATGTTAATTGGATTATCAAATGAAAACACATCATCATTGTAGAAAAATGAACCAGAAACTGAAATGTTTCTATCTTTGTATAATTCTGATTCATTGATTTCCAATGTCATGGCGACATCACCAAATTTTCCTTTTTTTATAGTCCCTTCGAGTATAATTGTACCATTAACATTTGTTTTTTGCTGATCCTTAATCCATTTACTTAAGTCAAATTGAGTTAATAATACATTCCCGCTTAATCGGCCATTATCTTCATAAATCCCTGTGAATGTTAATGTTGACTCCTCGCTTTCAAGCTCTAACCTGTTTAAGCTGTAATATTTCTCATGACGCGTTAAAGACAACTCCCCTTTCATTAATAAACCTAGGGGATTTTTCACGGTTAAATCACCTTGAAATTGCTTTAGGTCTGATTCAAAATGTAAAAATGTTTCCAAAGATGAAAATTTTGGTTTTAACGGTAAATGTTTGAATAGTTGTTCCGGAAATTCATAGCGGTCGATATGGATATCACCTGTCAGATCTGGCACAACCGTCCAGTCGTAATAAATTTCACCATCGAATGACAATCCATTTATAATACCATTGGCAGGAGCAAGTTCAGCATTTGTTTCATACACATTAAGAGATGTATTTCTCAATAAGATATAGCCACCGGTATCATTAAGAGAAGCAGAAAATTCCTTTATATAAAATTTCTTATTTGTTGGGTTGATCATCAAACGGCTATTGAGATTGATATCTATAATAAATGTATCTTTTTGTATTGGAATTTCTACAAAACCATCCAATTTTATATCTTCGATTAAAAAATTAAAATCCATTGATACATTAATGGACGTTGTATCATTATCTTCTTTAGATAGCATTGTATTCACTTTAAATACAGGATAGACTTCCATATCCTCTACGTGTAAAAATGAAAGAGTTGGAATACTGAAAATAGATTTGAGGTAATTCATTCTTACCTTGAACTCTCCGAAAACGATCTCCGAACCATTCTTATTCGTTAATCTCATTCCACTTCCTGATACCGTGCCCAATAGATTACCACTCAATTCTGGTAAAACTAACTGCCATTCAGAATTTTCTTTCAGCTTATTATTTACATATGTTTCAATTGTACCACGCCAAGATGTGGATTGCAATAATATACTCATTGCAATGATCAGAATAAAAATCAGGGTGATGAAAGTGGTTTTTTTGTGTGTCATTTAGTTTTGAATGCAGTACCCGTCAATACGAATATACGTGAGTCCGGTTCCAAAAACAAAAAAAG
>JADFRD010000093.1 GCA_022561485.1 Fidelibacterota bacterium
TATTTTAGATTTTTGATTTATCATAATCAGTCGAAAAATCCGGTAACGCAAACATTGTAAAAACAAATCCTAATCAGAAATTACGGTTGCGTTGTTCGGTTACCCCGACCTCATTCTTCGGTAAGGGGCAGACAGGCCCTCCAAAAAAACAGGCGGGCAGGCGACAGGTGTGGTTGATTGATTGATTGTTTAAATGGATTAATGGAATTAGAAATATTGGAGTAATGGATTATTGGAATGGTGGATTAATGGATCCATCTACATTCCTGCGTCATTACGATGGACAAGTGTTGGATTGTTGGTAAAATGGAAAAATGGAAAAAGTGTTCGGTTTTTCGGTGATGACTATTTTTGATTGGGACTATAACATCCGTTTGAATTCTTCAATTGTCAGGCCTGCATCTTTGATAATACCGCCCATAGTATAGGCATTAATTGGATTGGCTCGGGGTATAGTAATAATTCTTCTCTCATCTGACATGGTAGTGTGTTTCCCCTCGCGCAGAATGCGAAAACCGGCTTTTTTAAATGCTTTAATGGCGCGTTTATGTGGTATGCCTGGTAATTTTGGCACAAAAATTAAACTGGAATTTCAACCAAACGAGTGATATCATCTTTGGATAGTTCATCAACCGCTGCCAGATATTCTGATATTGCATCTTTAATATTTTCCAACGCTTCTTTTTCAGTACTACCCTGTGACCAACAACCAGGTAAACCGGGACACCATATAGAAAAACCTTCTTCTGTTTTTTTCAATTTTACTTTGTATTCCATAGTGAAATTTACTTTAATAAAAACTTTTTTTATTATTCAAATCAGGCATAGCTCCGCCCTGTGAGTCCCAAATTAAATAAAATAAAGATTGAACGTCTTCATAAAAGCTGTTTCAGCGGCGGGGATATTAGTCATTATTTGTATTGATAAGAAGTGCTGAAAAAATACTGGAATGATGCCTGCCCGCAGAAGGCAGGGAATGCTGGAATAATGGTTCCATCTACATTCCTGCCGTCATTACGATGGACAAGTGTTGGATTGTTGGAAAAATACTGGAATGAGAAAACTGTAAAATAAAAAAAAGTGCTAAATGACTTTGCGAATGATGAATTATTTTGCCAGTAATGGAAATTTTTCAGGATGCTTAATCATATTAATACTTAAATCAATATCCAACTCAGGCCAATAATAATGACCGGAAGAAGGTTCTTCTACATTTATTATTTTATTGACAGGTGCATATTTAAACCATGGAAAATCTTCGAAGGAGAGAAAATATTCCTGGCCGTTCGTATATATCCAAACACCATGGCTTGATATGTTTGAGACTTCAGTTAATGAAGTGTTTTTGCCAAGCACTTGTCCCGAAAATTCGGGATCATAATGATCCTTTATGATATGTTCAATTTTAGTCAACTTTACTTTTGGTATTCTATAATTTTTTGCTAATTCAATTTTTGGTTCAAGCCAGTATTTTGCCTCACCATCTGCACAATAAATGTGAATATGCATCATAGTGTCTTGTCAACCATGTATTAGCGCAACCAAATCTGGTTATTTTAGCCGATAACTTTGTTGAATATCTTAACCATAGCTTCCTGCTATGCTGAAAATATTCGCCTTATTATCGTCAAAAATTTCTGCGACTTTTTTACACACTACATACTTGACACAACACTGTTGTTTCCTCTCTTGAAAAGAAAAAGAAACGGAAACCATCTATATTAAATACGGTTGGGCTCATTTTTTCTGGTTACTGGCTGAAATAAACAAAAAATGTCTGTCCATCCTGTAGAAATATACTCCTTCGTCGTATTTCACCACGGTACGGTCATACTTCCCTACTTGGCGGGCAGGCCCTCCAAAAAAACAGGCGGGCAGACGGTTTACGGATATAAAACTCGGTAAATTGTTGACGGCATAAAACTATTGAAAGATTTGTGGATTGTATATTGGGGGAAATTGGATTGCATAGTTATTAATAGAGTGTTTTGCAAAGCGCTCTAATAATTATTATCAACGGAAAACCAATAGTTCAAACCTATGCCACGATGGATGTTTGAGCAACAAATCTATGCCCTATATTGTCAACCATTACTCCAAAACCCTCAATGGTACGTACACCCAATAATGACAGATCGCCTTTTTCAGCAAAAACTACTTCATCTGTAGTTTCATATTCATCCACTCTTAAAATTGCATAGCCAATTTCCCTTGTCAAATGCTTTCCATCGGCAGTAACAAATTGTCGTTCCCTTCTCGGTTTTATACCTGTTTTTTCCAATATTTCCCGCGGTATCCAAGTTAATTCTGAACCTGTATCAACCAACGCGTCTACCAAGCTAGATAAAATGTCTTCATTTTTCAGATTCACAACCGTGATGTCAACACGAAACATGCTCATAGGTTTTTCCTTTTATTCATAGAGGGCTTTGCAAAACCTAATGTGTGAAGAAAAAAGAAGTAAAATTCGTCTGATTCCTGCCCCTGTCCGCCCCCTTTTATTTATTCCAATCGGGGAAGGCGGGCGCCCCCATTTATTTAATCCAATTGTGGCAGGCGGGAAGGCGGGAAACGTAGTCAATAGTGGGGCTATGGACAAGTTTTCTCCTGCCCCATATGGAGGAACGACTGTATCGGGGAACGAAAAACAGGCGGATTTTGCACTTTTTAACTTGTCCGCCGTAGGAACGTAGGCGGGTTTGTGCAATGGGTTATGCAAAGCCCTCTCATAACATAAATATTATTTTTATCCAAACAGGAATGATTGACTACAATAGTAAACTGTTTTTGATGAAAATGCTATTGCATTGCAAGGTTATCATAAACCTTTTGTATTTCCAATAAATAGGCCGGACATTTTTCATAAATACCCTTTGCCTGTTCTTCATTATATGTATGAGCAAGTGTATTTCTGGATTCGATCATTTCAATAAAAATATCTTCATTATCGATAAAGGAGAGGGCAAATGCTTCTTTAAATACCAGTCGTGGAGACAAAGCCCGGATACCATGAATCTCCTCTAAAAAACTTTTCAGTGTTTTCCAACATAACTCATATGTGAATTCAAACCGCTGAATGGAAGCATCCCTTACAATTGATGATTCCGGTTCTTCCAACGCATCGCCGAATTGATGCAATGCCTTTTTAAGGTTTTTCAAATTTCTGTTATATTTTTCAGAACTCAACTTGTTATTTCCACTACCTGTTTTAAAGCTACAGCACGAAAATCATCACCGACAGCTGCAAAATCAACAAAATCAATTTTCAGCAATGTTGGGATTTCTTCTATTTTATCTTTTATGGACAACATCTGCATAGCGCTTAATTTACCGTCACCTAAAATGCCAATATCAATATCTGCTTTTTCATCACACGTATCTTTGACTCGCGACCCGAATAAAAACAGCTTGTAATTATTACTCAATTCTTCCTGCACTATTTTTGCAATACTTTTTATGATCTGTGAAATATCAGTCATTGTAATGCCTGCCTGCCCGCCGGCCTTTGGCGGGCCTGCCGAAGCCTTCTTGTCCACCGAAGCCTTCTTGTCCACCGAAGCCTTGGCGTAGGAGGAGGCGTAGGAGGAGGCGTAGGAATGGAAGCGTTAGCGCAGAGAGAGAATCAACCGTACAGTGGCCTATCCCGTAGCATATCGGGGAAAATTGTCATTAGTCAAATTTTATTGGATTATGAAAAAATTTATCCTTGGCATAACGCTCTGTTGTTTGTACCATGGCTAATAAGGTTTTGGTATAGTCCAGAACATCGCTAAAAATCTGCTGAATTTCTGCTAATCGATATTCATGGGCAATCTCATTCCGTAATTCTCGAATTTTCATCAATTCATCTCCACTATCGATAATATAAAATTTTTCAGCCAAATTTACTTTATCAATAAAGCTTCCGGGTGATTCCTGAAGCAACATAAAAATCGTTTTAAATAATTTCTGTGTCAGAATATCAGCTATTCTGGCGAATCTTGAAGTAAGCGCTTCATAACTTTCTAATTCTTGAAATGAATAGACTTTTTTTAATCCTATTTTTTGACATTTTTCATAGGAATATATCAGTGATTCAGTACCGACTTGAAGTACTTCCAGTTGGTTTTCCAATTCGTCTACTAACAATTTTTGTTTTTCGGATAAACCCGTCATAATTCTACGGAATCAAGCAATATCAGTTTTTTAAATGAATCCTGATCGCTGAATAAACGATTCACTAAATCGAGCTTTTGTATCCCAAACCTCTTATAAAAAGCAATTTTAATAGAACGTAATTGTGCTAAGGGAATTCGCTGATTACTTAGTATAAGAATATCGATATCACCACCCTTCAGTTTATCATCTACTCTGGACCCAAATAGATAAAGGTTTGATCCAGGATCAATTTCACTAATTTGCTGCTTTAAAAAACTTATTTTTTCCTGATTAATGCGCATATCGGATTTCATTGAAAATTAGAAAAGTGTTATAAGTCATTTTTGTGACTTGAGGGTTTGGAGATCAGAATAAGTCATGGGGTTACTGGATTCTGGTTGCTGCCTGCTTGCCGGCCTTTGGCGGGCTTGCCGGCCGTAGGCGGGGTAACTGCCTGCCCGCCTGTTATTTGGCGGGGTTATTGGTAAAAAAATGGATTAATGGCCTACCTACGCTAAAGCTTCGGGAGGTTTGTTGATTGGTGAAAATGAATAAGTTGTGGTTTCTTTTGCCGCCTTGGGAAATTTTATCTTAATAATCAAAACAGAGTGTAGGATCAGAGTGATTTATTGCCTGCCCGCCATGTTTTTGGGAGGGTCTGAAGACCCGATAACAGATCGGGGATGAGTTTTAAATCATTCCCGAAACGATGTTGCAGATTGATAAAATTTTCCACAGTGGCTGTTTCTTTTGCAGCCGTTTTCTTTGCGTCAAAGAAAATGGCGATGGATTGGTTAACGGTGATGATGGATTTTGGATTATTGACGTGAGACGAAATACGAATAACGTTACGGGTCTCGTCAACCCTCCTACGCCTCCTACTACGCCAAGGCTTCGGAGGATAAGAAGGCTACGGTGGACAAGAAGACTGCGGCGGGCAGGCCCTCCAAAAAAACAGGCGGGCAGGCCCTCCAAAAAAACAGGCGGGCAGGCAGGGAATGGTGGAAAAATGTTTAGGCGTTTAGTTGAGAACTGAAAGTTGAATTGTTATTCGTCAGTGGAAATATCAAAAACTTGTTTAATAATCTTGGGATGGAGTATTTTTCCCGCATGAAATGGAATAACAATTCTTTCACGTTTTCTTTTATAAATCCGGTGGCTGCCTTTTGTGCGAATGAGTTCAAAGCCATTTTTCAGTAGGTGTGATTCTGCAGCTTTTGCGGTCAGCTTGGGAAGTTTAGGCAACGTTTACTTCCAGCGTTGTGGTGAGAATTTCCTGGCTTAAGTAGTTCGTTTTTTCCTCTTCAGTAAGGGATTCTATGTAGAGCTCAATTGCTTCCTTAATGTTTTCAATTACTTCTTCCAGAGTGTCCCCTTGGGAATGGCACCCTTTCAGTTCAGGAGTATAGGCATAGTAGCCATGGGTATCTTTTTCGATGATGGTGTTTACTTTGTATGTCAATGGTAACTCCTTTTTTGGTTAATAGCGACGTTAGAATATAATTAATTTGGTCTTAAATATCTGTCCACCCCGCCTGCCGCGATCGGAATATATTAAAGGGGGCCATGCCTACATTTGAAATATTTTAAAAGGGGCGGACGCAGGCTATTGACCATTTTATTTCTTTTTCTTGATTGTGTATTTCAATTTCAGAACTGCGAAGTTAAACTCCAGGCCAATTAAATGTTTATCTGCCGAGTATTTCGCCAACTTCTTCATACACTTTTAGGGCAAATTCATAAAACTCTTTGGCGTTTTCCAATGTTGGCTTGCCTTGGGGCATTAAACCAAAATCACTTGGATATCTTGAATTGATATAGAGGTCATCCATATCTGTCAATAAATCATAATCTATATCTGTTTTTAATGTATCTTTTACTAAACCATATAGTTTTATCGTGGAGTGTTCTTTTGGTACTTTCATTGACTGCGATTCAAGAATTGCCTTAAAACATTTTTCAATACACTGTTGGGAGTGAAACGCGACAATATGTGTCAGATATTCATCATCAATAATATGCTCGATATTTTTTATATCTCCTAAAGCTGATTCAAGCCATTCCCATTCTATCTTACTGTTCATAATAATCTTACACCACTCTTTTTGATTTCTTTTGAAAATGAGCTGTTTGTTTCAAAAAATTTATCACTCATTGATTTTGTATGTACAAGAAGATCCATGCTAATCCTTTTTCTAATATCCATCAAACTTCTCGATACTTTTCGTACAATCTCCCTCTTTTCTTGATAATTACTGGGGATGAATTCATCGTTGGTTACCACATACAAATCAATGTCGCTATTTTCCCCCGGCTCTCCCCATGCATAACTGCCAAACAGTATGATTTTTGCAGGGTGTAACGGTGTTAACCGATCAATTATTTCATTTTTTATTGTATCAATATCAATCATTAGGTTTTAATCTTTGAGTCCACTCCGAAAAGGTCGTAATTGAATAAATTTCATCATTTAAACTGTACGATAGACATTCCTGTCTGTCGGTGTGCAGACAAGAATGTCCGCACTACATTACAAAGTTGAACGAAATTAGACCTTTTCGGAGTGGACTCATCTTTATATCAAGGAAAAAATTAAGAAAAGGCGGTAGAGGGTTTTGCAAAGCCCTCGGGTAATAAAAAAATGTTAGGGCATAGCTCCGCCCCGTGAGTCCCAATTCAAATAAAACTAAAATAGAACTCCTCCATAAATACTGTTTCAGCGGCGGGGATATTAGTCATTATTTTTGTTGGTAAAAAGGGAAGTCCACAAAATACTGTCCACGAAGAACACAAATTAACCCTGTTAAATAGCATAGCTAAATCTTCGTTTTATTTAACAGGGTTAACACGAAAGTTTTATAAGGCTTTGGTATGGTAGTTGTTCAACGAATTATGAATCAGATTTAGTGCTCATTCCCGCCTATGCTCACTTTACGTTTACTCTACACTTACATCTACATTTCATTACGATGTACAAGCCGTTACGATGAATAAATTATGTATCTAAAAATTCTTGAACAGTTATTTTTGCTTGTTTTAAAATTGCTCTCAAGGTTCCTTCAGGTATGTCTCCGGGATGATTTGGAATTGTTGTATAGACCCTTGTATCCGGATTGAACCAGATTTCATGACTGCCTGCTGCTTGGCGATGGAATTGAAACCCTAATTTTTTCAGTGTTTTAACAGTTTTCCGATAAGAATGGTTAGCTAACCGTCCCAATTATACGCTAACCACCAAAGGATAATCGAAGGATCTTTTAATCTTGTGGGTTTTTAATGGGGGCTTTCCTTGTGCTTCTAATAATTTTTTTGCAACGTCTCTAGCAATTTCCAGTGTTTCTATTACAGTGCGTCCTTGTGCAACCAAACCCTGAACATCATCCGAAGTTGCAAGATATACACCTTCCGGAAGTTTTTTTATATGTATGTTGATTACTTTTTCCATATGGTTTCCTTTAAGAAAGTTAATCTTTTTATATATTATGTTTCAATGACAAGTAGATTGCTGTGTAGGACGATGGGCTGTTTACTCGCGACTGGCTTCTGGCTGAAAAAATGATTGCCTGACTACGCTGCGCCTACGGAAGGTAAAAATTGGATTGATGGGGTAACTGGTTATTGGTAAAATGTTGGTTAACGGTGAGCGGTAACTGGTTATTGGTAAAATGTTGGTTAGCAGTGAATGGTAACTGGTTATTAGTAAAAAAAGAAAAAAATGGGAATGACAAGTGGTTCTGTTTAATTGTTATACTGTCCAAAAACCAATAGTTCAAACCTATGCCACGATGGATGTTTGAGCAACAAATCTGTGCCCTATGTTGTCAACCATTACTCTAAAACCCTCAATTGTACGTACACCCAATAATGACAGATTGCCTTTTTACTCAACATAGAAATTTTTCCATTGCTACCCAATTGAGAATTGTCCAACCAAGACTATAGAGTGTTCCGATAATAAAATATTCAGAAAGCCGCATTTTTTGATTGTTGTCCCCTTGAATATCTCCGAAACGATATATAGCTTTTATTGTAAGAATAAACCCAACCAGAGTCACTTGATTCATAGAAAAACAGGCCCAGAATAGGGCTCTTTCCAAAAGACCAATATATTTCCCTGCGGATGGAAACCCTTGAGGTAATGTTTTATCGATAAATTGATTCATCCCAGCTTTAACGACAAAATATCCACCGAAAACAGCGCTTGTAAAAGATACAATTTGTATAATGATGTTTAGAGTCATCTCGAACAACCAATTATCAACCTCATAGGGTTGATAATCATATTATCAACCTCATGGGATTGACTCGCTAAATATACTCTTATCCAGGAAGTGAACAGTCTCTAATACCAACCTTATCTTGGTTCTATTCATATGCTTGTTGATTGCTTCTGCGGAAACGCCTTCAGATTCAGCAACTTTATAAATTGTTTTACTATCAGAATATAATTGACACCGCCTATATGCCATTTTATTCCAATCTTCCAAATATCCTGAAAAAAGTCCAAAAATAATATTGATTTGATCCATATTATTTTCAGAGGAAAAATATGAGAATATCCTATTTTTCTTTTTTGAAATTTTTAAGGCTTCACGTGAATATTCGAATGCTTCTCCCCTCATTTCAGCTGTAGATTGACGGAGAGAGGAATCAAGGGTCCCTCTGCCAATCCCCCACAGAACTTTTAAGGGATAAACCATTCCTAAAAACCAAAGCAGCGATAAAATAGGTTTACCTGCTACCGACATCAGACCC
>JADFRD010000094.1 GCA_022561485.1 Fidelibacterota bacterium
ACAAGGAGTATAAAAATGTATGTGAAATTCATGTTATTAGCTGATTCTGCTCATACAGATCAAGATGGAAAACTTCATGTAAATGGGATATTTACCAACATAAACTCTAGAACCTTCCCCTGTGCTCACCAAAAAATGACATTAGTTGCAAGAATTGAGGGTTCAGCTAAAGAACGATTACTATTTACCCCTGAATTTCAATTACGGGATAATAAGGGTAATGTATTAATTCAACAACCACTTCCAAGAGCAAAGCTTAGCCCAACACTCAGCTATAATCTATTTATTGAGTTAAGTGATGTACCATTTAAAGTTCCAGGTTTATATGAGTTCGTATTATTAATTGATAAAAAATTCATGGATAGCTATGCATTCAATGTTACAAGAATAAAAACGGTTAGAGGTAGAGCACAAGCATGACCTCGAGAGCTGCTTCAAAGCTTCTTGAAACTATGCGACTAACTAAATCAGGCTGGGGACAAAAAGATTTCCATCGCTTATTGCAAGGATATGGTTTCATTAATAAGGGCGGGAAAAAACATAATAAATACTACCACCCGGAACATTTAAACTTGTGGATTAGTATACCTAGACATAATATATTAAAGGAGTGGGTTGCGGTCGAATCAGTAAAGTTAATTGATGAACTAATTACTAAAGAAAAGAAAACAAATGAAACAAAAAAATCTTGAGTCTTACCAACAACTACCATACAGAATTGTAACTGAACCACATAATGATGAAGATGGTGAGTATTATTGGACTGCAGAATACCCCAATTTAAGAGGATGTAAAACAGAGGGGGCAACCAGAGCTGAGGCAATTACAAATGTTAGAGAGCTTTTTGATGAATATATAACTGATAGACTTTCCATCGATAAAAAAATACCGGAACCAAAACCTTTACAGACTCCAGTCACTGTTCAATCAATGTGGGTAGAATTGCCATCAAAAGTAGTTCAATCTGGTATTAAAAAAAGTTCTGAAAAAACAATTTCTGATATTTCGCCAAAAAATATACCTTTTATAGTAACAAATATCTAGACAATCATTTTATTAAGAACCCTCTCTTGAATATTATAATATTCAAATACTGTAAAGCTTGACTCTTAAACACTGTCATTGGTAATGCCAGTTGATATATTAATCACTTCAATCCATAAAAATTATTGAAATAGCCGATATAAATAATTCCTCACTAAATATTTCTTTTTTCGTTTTTTCTTTAATTCATTCATTAAATTTTCTTCTTCACCAATTGTTCTAAGATGCCTGTAAGTATCCTTTTCATATTTCCCTGATTTTAGTTTCTCTTTCATCAGCATTTAAATATATGAGAAAAATCAGAAGACTCTATGGTACAAATTTTCCACCAGAATTAGATCTCCTTGGTGCCCGATCAAATTTTCTTCTCGAAATTTCAGATGAAAAAGCAGAAGCCCTTGACGAAACTGGAATGACTAGTGTGTGGTATTATTGGGGCAACCTAAACATCACAAAACAACACTAGAATGCACTAATCTACACTATTCTACAAATGCAAAAACCCCTGACTTCTAAAGGGAAATCAAAGGTTTTCGACGAGTATTAGGTACTAGATTCCCCTCCTGCGTGCCTCCTGTGGGCAGGCATGGAGTCTTATGGGCTAATTGGTACCAGCGGTTTTTGGGAGATAGCCGGTTACATAATGTAAAATTAAAGTCTAAGGTCGCCTGATTGGTATTTGTTTGTTTAATCATATTCTCTTATCTGCAAGGGTTTTGGGGCATAAGGAGCTTATTCCTTGCACTAACTTAGAAAATATCTACCGTATATTCAATCATATATAAGTTTATTAGTTTTTGAGGAAACCCTAATTAGATTAACAATTTTGTCGAATAAAATTCTCTAATTCATGTTATACGATTTCTTTTACTACTTGAATCCAAGCTAAATACATGAGTACAAGTTACAGAATTATTTAAATTTCCTATCAGTTCAGGTTGAATTTGTGCAATGAACTGTCTGAATCCGGGATGAAGCCGGCCTTATGTTTTTTGTTTTTTTGTAAAACACCGAAACTGTCTTTAGAAGGCGACCCGTTTCAACGGGGCAGCGAAGTAATCTCCTTCCATTGGTTTTACCCCAAGGTCAGGAGATTGCTTCAATCGTACCTCCTTCGCAAAAACAATATTTAACAGCCGTTTTATATTTTTAGAAGGGACAACAGTAGATTTTAGTCCCAAAATCGCTCAGTAATGATTTTCTCTTCCGTATAAAATCTGATAATAGATTTTCCTTGCGCTTTAATATCTGAAAAGATGGATCCTCTCATTCCACCAAAAGGTAAGTAAGCCACGGGAGCCGGGATGCCTATATTTATGCCAATCATACCGGCTTTCGTTTCTAATTTGAACTTCCTCGCAGCAAAACCATCCTGGGTGTAAATGGAGGCACCGTTGCCATATTGGTGTTGATTAATTATGGTTATTGCTTCATCTAAACTATCCACTTTCATAATGACCACCACCGGACCAAAAATTTCATCCGAATGAATTTTCATTCCGGGTTTTACATCAATAAATACAGTGGGACCAACAAAATTACCATTCTCGCTGCCGGCCACTTCGTAACCGCGGCCATCGATCACCAACTTGGCTCCTTCGTTTATTCCCTCTTCAATCATCTGTTCAATTCGTTCTTTGGCTTCAGCAGAAATGACCGGTCCGATCACAATCGGTTCGTTTGCAACCTTTGGATCAAGTGGATCCGCGACAATAGCGTTTTTGGAAGCTGAAACATATTTTTCAATGACCGATTGGTATGTCACGTCTCCAACACAAACGATGACCGAGGAGGCCATACAGCGTTGACCGGCGCAACCATAACATGAGGTAATCATATTCCGGATGACATGATCCATTTTAGCATCGGGCATGACCACTAAATGATTTTTTGCGCTTCCAAGCGCCTGAAATCGTTTCCCCGTCTCAACGCATTTTTTCGCAACAATTTTAGCGACATTACTTGATCCAACAAAAGATATCCCTTGAATTTGGGGAGAGTCTAATAACGTTTCCGAAACAGTTCGATCGCCATTTACAACGTTAAATACCCCCGGCGGTAATCCGATTTGATCAATGTATTGGGTAATGATTTCCATTGTTAACGGTACACGTTCAGAAGGTTTTAAAATAAATGTATTGCCGGTTGCAATTGCATAAGGAAGAAACCAAAAAGGAACCATCGCCGGAAAATTAAACGGAGCAATCATCGCAAATACGCCTATAGGTAATCTCAATACTTCCCCATCAACATTTGGGGCGCTATTCAGAAGTTTCTCCCCCATTTGCAGATTCGGTATTCCGCATGCGACTTCAACATTCTGAACTGTCCGTTTTATTTCGGCTCTGGCATCTGGTAACGATTTTCCCATTTCGGCAACTAAAACGCGGGTAATTTTTTCTTCATTTTCCTTTAACAAAGCCGCTAATTTAAATAACGGTTCTACGCGATTAGGGGCAGGTGTTCTGCTCCACAAAGGAAAAGCCTGGTTGGCCGACTCAATCGCCCGTTGTACTTCTTCCTTTGTTGATATGGGTGTATCGGCAAGTATTTCACCTGTGCTGGGATTTGTGACGGGCAAGGTGCCATTATGTTTTGGCGATATCCATCTGCCATTCACATAATTTTTAACTATTCTCTGAGACATGATAGTACTCCTAAAGTATTTTTGTTTTTGAATTATTCATTATTTCGGAAGTCAATGAGAGGCGGCACGGCCAATTGGGGCGATGTATCATCCTTCCAAAATGCTAACATCTGTATACCGGTATAATTAACCGCGTTTAACATTGGATCGTCGACACGAATTTTTGCCTTCTTCCTTAATCTATTTAACCAAGTGGTTACTGCCTCCTGACGGTCGACAGGGTCGACATCTGCTAAATAGGTTGAAATACCTTTTCTGTATAACAGATACCTTCGCCATAAACCATAATCTTTTTTGGCGGGGAGACTTTCATTCAAGCCCAATTCCATAGCCTTTCTGTACAGATATTCATCCCGTACGGCATTTTTTAATAATACTACAAGGTTTTTCATTATCCTTAATTCATCACTTTCTTGAAAAGGAAAATTATACTGGTATAGTATCTTTATTGTTTCTCGTATTGACCAGGTAAAATCAGGTGTAACAACGACAGGTATATCCAATCGATCTATCTCTGTATCAAGGCTTAAGCTCGCGGCCGGGGACACAGAAATGAGTAATTCATTTATGCTTCCCCCATTCACATAGGGTTGAAGAACACTGATCAGTTCCCTGAATCCTTCCGCTTTTGTTGTAACTTGCTTTCCGGCCATTAAATTAATAACATATTCATTTGCATGAATTGTTTCCATCCGGGCTTTAAAAACAGTTGCAACCGTCTGCTGCTT
Source organism: Fidelibacterota bacterium (assembly GCA_022561485.1). GTDB lineage: Bacteria > Fidelibacterota > Marinisomatia > Marinisomatales > TCS55 > JADFRD01. The sequence continues at coordinate 4,420 of JADFRD010000094.1, forward strand.
TAGAGGAATTTGATCCCGCGACAAAAACTGGTCTTGAATGCGATTTTTTACAAATATAAGGCCATACCCTTGCGGCAAATTGATAATATCCGAATGTTCCCCCGGTTCAATTGAATAGGCCACCTTCTCAATTAATTCAGGAACCGCACCATCTCCCCAATGAAAGGAAGCGCTGTCAATTCTCACACGAGAGTCATTGCCCCACTTTTGTAGTATATCCGAAAAGGAATATTTGCTGTCAATTAACTCCTTCCACTCATCGACGATGAATTGATCTTCAGTATATAACCCCACCACATCATTACGAAACAAGGAATGAATAAACGCCTCATGCAGTTCCAACGAATCGGGCTTAATTAAGGCACGCACCTCATGATAAAATAATTCACGGATTAATATCCGTTTAGTAATTAACTCCAGTGTTTCATTAAAGCCCGGATCTTTATCAATTTGATTTTGTTGGGTCCATTGACTCACTAAGTATTCATCAATCCATATATCCAACGCTTTTTGTTTACGCTTCAATTTATTCGTACCTGGTAAAGGTGTTAATTCTAATCGCTTAACAAAATCGTCCAATACAATATATTGATCATTTACAGTTGCAATTATTTTATCATCTTCTAGGTTGTTTTCTTTACTACATCCATAAAAATATGACAATGACAGAAGACTCAAAGAAAAGACCATGAATCCAATTTTTGTTTGATGCATTCTACACATAATTTTGTGCATACTTTATCGTTAGAATCCTGGGTGAGGAAATCGGGCGAATAACCAATCGATTAGAAAAATTCAGTGACAAATCTCGAAGGTGTATTAAAGATGTGGATTCTATAATAATCGGGGTGATTATGAAATCAACTTATCGTAAGGTTTCGTGAACTCAAATCCCGTATAAGGATCATTTTCCGAATGACGGATCGCCCAAATGTAATATAAATAATAACCGGGCGCAGCAACTTGGCTATGATCCAATGAATCTGTAATCATTAATAAATCTTGATGTTTTAGCTTGTAGACCTTGTCCCCTAATTCACCGTGGCCGTATCCTTCAGTGGGAGAAAACTCATAATAGTAGATTTCAGCTTGTGGGTGATGATGGGGTGGATAACTACTCCATTTCCCGGGAAAATTCAATACTTCTCCCAGTACCAATTTAGCCTCTTTCGGGGCGTTTGTACGATCAAAGGCAAGTCGAACCAATCGGTAACAGGTACCATCCAATTGATCTTTTCCCCGATGTTCTACATCAATATCACCCGGAATATATACCCGGCCGGGGAATGAATCGGGATTCTTCGTTTGAACAATCGCCAAGCGGCATTGATGATGAGCATTTATCTGAACCGTGTCATCTTTCGGGAGATGAATGACACAAGGGTTATCATCAATCCAGTTTGAACGTTGCAACGCAATATTTTGATCCTGATAGTTCAGTTCTCCTTTCCCGTCAATCAATAATATGGCTGTTTCATATTCTCCGGTATGGAAATTACGATGGTCATTTTCAGCTATGATTTCAATTGAAAATTTGATGCCGGTAGTCTCCTCAACATCCGGGTATTCATGAACTCCGGCTGTAAATTGAAAATCTCTAAAAGAAGAAATTAACTTCATATTTATTGTGTCCTATGTAAGATTTAATCTATTTGAGGTGCTTTTATTTCACCATTTGCTTCCGGACAATGGCAACAAATTCATCATAGCCCTGCAAAAAACCATTCAATGTATTTACCGATGAGTCGAAACGTACAAATTCTTCAATCGTTAGGCCCTTCTCATCATAGGCTCTCCTAAAATCCTCAAAGTTGTCTTCCAACTGTGAAAGTATTTCCGAAGGCACTTCCTGATCCATACGCGGGATGACTTCGATCGACGAGGCGTTAAATTGGTTCCACCAATAATAAGGAATACTGATAATGACATCGCCACCAATAAATTCCGACCAATGCATATGGCATCTAAACGCTGCAGATAATAATTTACCGCGATATCCGCGTTCCTTAAAGATTCGATAGGCTTTCTTGAAGATTGCAACCCCGGCCCAATGGGTTACGCCTGGATCTACCATTATTTTTTCACGACCTATTTCTCTCCGGAGATGATCGTCAATACGTCCCACCATAATGGTAATGTAGGGTGTAATGGAATCCGTATTGATGCCGCTTTCTTCTGCTTTGCGCAAACCGCGTTCTACCGCCTCCGCAGCAGCAACCGCTTGGGGAACGGAAAAGCTAACAGTTGCATTGATGGATATTCCTTTTGCTGTCAAGTCCTCAATGGCCTTAATACCAGCAGTAACGACAGGACACTTAATGGCTATATTGGGTGCAATGCGCGCTAATTGAGCAGCCTGAGTGACCATTCGATCTGCATTCCGGTAGTATTTAGGATTGACTTGCAGCGATAATTTTCCTTTTTGACCGTTTGTTTTTTCATAAACGGGTTCCAGAATCTTTGCGGCTCTTTCCCCCACTTGATCGCCAAGCAACCAGGCAATTTCGTCTTCTGTACTTGTTGGGTTTTCTTCGATTAAACGATCAATTACCGGTAACCAAACATCAGGATGCGCCGCCACGGATGCCTTGGTAATCACCGGGTTGGAAGTGGCTCCCACAGCCCCTTCATTCACAGCATGTTGTAATTCTGAATGGTCATTAGAATCGTTCCACCAATCAGTGCCAAATTCACTGGTTAGTTGCATTTTTGTCTTATTCATATTCTACCTTATAATTGATTATTTGCAATATTGTTTAAATAATCCCGAGCTGTTTTGGCATATCGGAGAGGATTTGCCCAGGCGGGATCTTGCTCTGCTTCAACGATCATCCAACCGTCGTAAGCCGACGATGCTAAAATTTCAAATATCGGTTTAAAATCGATCATCCCATCACCCGGAACGGTAAAGACATGTCTTAAAACTGCTTCTAAAAAAGAGCAGTCTTTGGCCCTTACTTTTTCCAATACCGACTCCCTTAAATCTTTCAAATGAACATGAACTATGCGGTCAATATATTTTTCGAACACCAGTAAGGGGTTGATACCGGCAAATGTTAAATGACCGGTATCGGCGCAAAGAAAAACAGCATTGGGATCCGTGTTTTCCATGAGTCGATCTATCTCGCCAAGCGATTGAATTCCCGTACCCATATGGTGATGAACTGCTGCTTTAATCCCATATAAATTACACAGTTCCCCCGCCTTATTTAAACCGTGAATGAGTCGATCCCATTCTTGGGGGTTGAAAATGGGCTTTTTGGATAGGGCAATATCCTTTTTATTATGCACCGTACGGCTGCATTCCGCCAGATTGATTACGGATGTTCCCATTTCGGTTAAAAATTCAATTCGTTGCTGAAGTTTGTCCAACTCCTGTTCAAGGTCAGCATTATCCACGAAATAAGTTGAATGCCACATAGCAGCAAGTGAAAGATCATACGTGTCCAACAATGGACGCAATTTATCCGCTGTTTTGGGGAATTTATGTCCAAATTCGGTCCCTATATACCCAGCGGCTTGCATGTCCGACAAACACAACTCCAGGGTTATATTCTCTCCCAACTCCGGCATATCATCATTGGACCAATTGATAGGCGCAATCCCTATTTTCACCGATGAATTCATTTTAGAAAATATCGCTCCTTTTTCACTTGGGCTTCATAATCCTTGCGAACTTTTTGAACGCTGGGCATCTCGGAAACTTCCGCGATGGGGACATCCCACCAGGAATGGTAACCCGGCAATCGTGACGGTTCAATTTCCATAATGATGACGGTTGTTTTTTTATTCTTTCTTGCTGTTTCCAAAGCGGCGATGATTTCGTTCCGATTACCCACTCGAATAGCTTCAGCGCCTAATGAACGGGCATTCTCCAGGTAATCAATCGCAAAAAAGTCGCCGGATAATTTTCCGGTAGTTGAATCTCGATTGCGGAAACGGTTTCCGAAGCCAAGACTGCCACTACTCTTCGAAAGACCATTAATACTGCCAAAACCATGATTATCTAACAAAAGAATAATTAACTTTTTATCTTCTTGAAGGGAGGTAACGATTTCAGTATGCATCATTAAATAAGATCCATCACCTACCATTACAATCACTTCTCCCTTGTCTTTTGCAAATCGAACCCCCAATCCTCCGGCGATTTCGTACCCCATACAAGAATATCCATATTCCATATGGTACTGGTCTCCATTGGTAATGCGGAAAAATTTATGCAAATCACCGGGAAGACTACCGGCGGCGCATACGATGGTATCATCTTCGTTGAGGTTTTCGTTTACAATTCCCAACAGTTCTCCCTGAGTGAGCGTTTGGTCAGAAGCGCCGGAATAAACCCTGTCATTTTCATCTCTCCATTCACCAATCGTCTCCACAATACGGTGAGAGTAAGGAGCGGAAATGTGGTAACCGGTGTCTTTTAATTGTTGAGACAGAATTTC